>CADECN010000266.1 GCA_902825785.1 uncultured Hyphomicrobium sp.
TGATGAAGCCGTCCAGCGTTCCGTAGAACACCAGATTGCCTGCGGTCGCGAGCGTGCCGCCCCAGACCGAGAAGCGTTCCATCTTGTCCCACTTATAGTCGCCGGTGATGGCGTTGTAGGCCTTGATCTGGCCGAGGCCGAGGTAGTTCTGGCGATCGCCCTTCGGGCCGGGATACATCCAGAGTGTGGCGCCGACGAAGAACTGACCCGCACGGTAGGGCAGCATGAAGGGCTCCCAGTCCATGCAGATGTGGTTGATACCCATGAAGAACAGCTGCTTCGTGGGATCGTAGGAGTCGTGGCCCTGGTTGTGGTAGCCCATCGCCGAGGGGCACACTTCCTTGGCCTTGTGGTCCATGCGGGTTCCGAATTCCGGATCGCGCACCGGCAGACCCGACTTCAGATCCACCTGCTTCACCCAATTGACCGTATCGTCGAGCTTGTTGGCCGAGATCAGGTCACCGTTTTCACGATCGAGCGTGTAGACGATGCCGTTGCGGTCAGGATGGGTCAGCAGCTTACGCTGCTTGCCGTCCTTGTCCTTCTGCTCGGACAGGATCATCACGTTGACGCCCGCGTAGTCCCATTCGTCGTGCGGGGTCTTCTGGTAGCCGAACTTGGCTTCGCCCGTGTCGGCGTCGCGGCCCCAGATCGTCATGGTCCACTTGTTGTCGCCCGGACGCATTGTCTCGTTCCACGGCGCCGGGTTGCCCGAGCCGTAGTGGAACAGGTTGGTATCCGGGTCGTAGGCGTACCAGCCCCAGTTCGTGCCGCCACCGATCTTCCAGGCGTCGCCTTCCCAGGTTCCGGTGCCAAGACCCTTCTGGCCGTAGTGCGGGTTGGCCGAGTTGAAGTCCTTGGCAAGCTTTACGTCGTCATCCGGACCGGTCGCGTACACGCGCCAGACCTGCTCGCCGGTGCGGACGTTGTAGGCCGTGGTGTGGCCGCGCACGCCGAGCTCGGCGCCGGACGAACCGACAAGTGCCAGGTCCTTGATGACGTAGGGGGCCTGGGTCAGCGTCTGGCCGACCTTGATGTCGCCGTTCTCGACCTTCCAGAACTCTTCGCCGGTCTTGGCATTGAGAGCCACGAGGTGACCGTCGAGCTGCGTCTTGATGATGAGCGAAGGCGTCTTGTCGTCGCCCGGCCAGTAGGCAAGGCCACGGTTGACGAGGTCGCAGCAGGCAACCGAGCGCGCGGCAGGATCCTGCTTGGGCTTGTGCTGCCACAGGATGTGCCCAGGATCGTTGAGGTCGAGAGCAAACGTATTATTCGGGAATGATGTGTGAACGTACATCACGCCATCGACGACCAGCGGCGTTCCTTCATGGCCGTGCAGCAGACCGGTTGAGAACGACCATGCGGTCTTGAGCTGCTTGACGTTCTCAGCGTTGATCTGGGTCATCGGGCTATAGTTCTGCGAACTATAGTTACGACCCGGCATGACCCAGTTCTCGTTGCTCTTGGAAAGCTCCACGAGCTTCGGATTCGCCGCCGCGGGTGTCGCAACACCCAGACTGACGGCAGCGACCGTCAGTGCCATACACGATGCGGACGCCTTCAACGGCGCCGAAATGCATGATTTCATGCCAATTTACCTCGCGTTTCCATCCAACTTTTTTTCTCGATGGCGCTCGTTTCGGGAAAACATCCCGAGGCGACGCACGGTGTGCCGGTTAGAAGTTCGTCACGTCGTTCCACCGACGATCTGACGACTGCCAACCCTCCGTTCTCCGAGACGACCGACGTTGGTGCACGCCGCCTTCGGTGAACGCACGGCACCGTAGGCACCCGCGGCGTATTGGTCTTTAGATGGAGAGGCAAAATCGGGCGGGAACTACTGGCAATATCCAACGCCCAACCTTGTAGTGGCGTAGGGAAATTCGATTTGCGATACCACACGCTTCACGGCGTAAGCACTTGATCGGCACACTGATTTTCTTGGGACCGACATCATGCCTGCAATGAGGTCTCTCGCGATCGTCGTCGCGGCGTCGTCCTTGCTGGCATCTTGCAGCGACGAGCAGCATGAGAAAGGCCCGGTCGAGAAATCGACGGCGCTAGAGCATTCCGGCGCAGCGCCCAAGCGAAGTGACGAATGGCTGGAACTGAAAGATGAAACGCCGCCAGCCGATTGGTTGGTGTCGCGTGCACAGGCGACGGGCCGCAAGCTGAGCGGCGACGAAATTTCAAGCCTGAAACAGTCGCTCAGTACGGCGGTCGAAAGGCTAGGCGAGAGTGCGCGCATGATCGCAAACCGATCTGTGCAGCTTGAAGGTATGCTGAAAGCTCTCGGCTACGACGAGGACGCTATCGAGTTGATCGAGGCTTTGACGTCAACGATTGGCGAAACCGGGCAGACGGAAGGTTTCGGCGCCGTCAGCCAGCAATACTACAATATGCGCAAGGCTGGGCTAACCGAGGAACAGGCCACGGCCGATCTGAGACGGCGCTACGGCCCGAGAACATGAGCACAAACGCGCGCGGTCAGATTGGCAACGATCCGCCACATGACTGAATACGCCAACGCAATGCTGAGCTGGCTGCGCCAATCGGTGCGGCGACAAATTCTCGTTGCCGCCGCTGCAATGCTGGCGCTGGCAAGCATTGCGGCCGCCGTCATAGCAGTCGTCAACGGCCGGGCCGCGGTCGAAACCGAAATGCGATCGTCGATCGAATTCGCCGAAAAATACCTTCGCGCTATGCTGCCACGCATCACCGCGCAGCAGTCCGACGCGCTCGAGAGCGTACTTTCGAAAGAAGTCGTGCCCCTGCGCCACGCCGAACTCTACGTCATTCGCGATGGCGGACAACCCGAGCTCATAAAGCCCAGCGGGTTGGAGCATCATGACGACGACAGCGAACCCGCGCCGCAATGGTTCGCCGAACTGATGCAACCGAAACCGAATCTGCCGTTTCGAAGGTTTATATATTCGCGCGAAGCTCAGGCATCGCTGCTGATCGTTGGACACGCCGACGACGAAGTCGCCGAGAAATGGCATGAACTATCCGCGCTCGCGACCATCTGGATCGCGGTCGTCGCGCTTTTGCTCACGGGCCTGAACCTCGCCTTGCGGCGGATCCTGGAGCCGCTGGTATCCTTGTCGAAGGCGTTGACGGCGCTGGAGATCGGCGCGCGCGATCAGCGCCTGGACATCCCTCATGTCGAGGAACTGGCCGACATCGCCCACAAGTTCAACTCGCTCGCGGCCTCACTCGATCAGACGCGCATAGAGAACGGCACGCTCTATCAGCAGATCATGAACATCCAGGAGGACGAGCGCCGGCTGATCGCGAGCGAGCTTCACGACGAGGCCGGTCCCTGCCTGTTTGGCATTACTGCCAACACCGAGTCGATCGAGCGGCTGTGCGCTGACCTGCCGGCGCGCCAAGCGGACCAGATCCGACGGCGCACGCAGGAGATCATCAGCGTTACCGAGCGATTGAAGCTGATGAATCGCGCGCTTCTGCGCCGTTTGCGTCCCCTTTCGCTCGGTAAAGTTCCGATCGGCGCTCTTTTGGGCGACCTGATCCGCGACTTCGAGAGACTTCACGCCGGCGTGAAGTTCATCGTCTCGCTTGAGACGACCCAGAAGACTTACGGCGAGAAAGTGGATTTGACCCTCTATCGCTGCGTGCAGGAATCCCTGAACAATGCGCTTCGCCATGGGCGCGCCAATACATGCATCGTGAACGTCGGCGAGACGCTCTCGCCGGACGATCACAGCGTAACCCTGGTTAACGTGTCGGTCCGCGACAACGGCGCGGGCATCAAGCCGGGAACCGAAACCGGCTTCGGGCTTGCGGTCATGCGCGAACGGATATTGTCCGTGGGCGGGACATACACTGTGGGTAGCAACTGGCCGCAGGGTACGGGCGTCACCGTCACCATTCCATCCGGCGCGTCCGACGGAATATCGTCCGCTCTCAGAAAGGCATCGGAAGTCACAACATGACCCGCGTACTC
>CADECN010000267.1 GCA_902825785.1 uncultured Hyphomicrobium sp.
GCCGCGCGTCGGGGTATCCCCGGACACGGTAAAGAAGTTCGCGGCGCTTGGCGCCAAGGTGCGCATAGAGAGCGGGGCCGGTGCCGCCTCGCGCTTCTCCGACGACGCCTATCGCGCCGCCGGAGCCGACATCGTGAGCCGCGCCGAGGCGCTGAACGGTGCCGATATTCTTCTCGCTGTACGCCGTCCCTCTCAGGACGAAATCAAAGCACTGGCACCGGGCGCCATAGTCGCCGCAATGATCGATCCCTACACGGATCGTTCCGCGATCGACTCCTTGGCTGCGACCGGCGCGACCGTCTACGCCATGGAATTCATGCCGCGCACCACGCGCGCGCAGTCCATGGACGTGCTCTCGAGCCAGGCAAACCTCGCCGGCTATAAAGCCGTCATCGATGGCGCTTCGATGTTCGGTCAGGCTCTGCCGATGATGATGACGCCGGCCGGCACGGTTCCCGCCGCCAAGGCTTTCATCATGGGCGTGGGCGTCGCCGGCCTACAGGCCATCGCGACCGCGCGCCGTCTCGGCGCCCAGGTGACGGCAACCGACGTGCGGCCCGCCACGAAGGAGCAGGTCCAGTCGCTCGGCGCAAAGTTCGTCGCCGTTGAGGATGAAGAATTCAAGCAGGCCCAGACGGCAGCGGGCTACGCCAAACCGATGAGCCCGGAATACCAAGCCAAGCAGGCGGAGTTGGTTGCCAACCACATCAAGACCCAGGATATCGTGATCACGACCGCGCTCATTCCGGGCCGCCCGGCGCCTCGCCTCATCACAAAGGCGATGGTCGAAAGCATGAAGCCGGGCTCCGTGATCGTGGACTTGGCCGCCGAACGCGGCGGCAACTGCGAATTGACGGAACCGGGCAAGACGATCGAAACGCCCAACGGCGTGAAGATATTCGCTCCGCTCAATCTTGCCGGCACGATCCCGACCAACGCGTCAAGTCTCTACGCCAAGAACCTTTTGGCCTTCCTCGAAATCATGTTCGACAAGAAGGAAAAGAAGCTTGCCGTCGACTGGAACGACGAACTGATCAAGGGAACGCTCGTCACCAAGGACGGGCAAGTCGTACACCCTAACCTCGCCGCTAAGGCTTCTTGAAGGATCGCCCCACATGCGCCTTAGGTTTTTTCTCGCAACGCTCCTCGCTTCGCTCTTTGCAGCGCCCGCAGCCTTCGCTTCGGGTGGCGAGGCAGTCAGCCCCTTCGTTTACGAGTTCATGGTGTTCGTGATCGCCGTTTTCGTCGGCTACTACGTGGTGTGGTCGGTGACCCCGGCGCTCCATACGCCGCTCATGAGCGTCACCAACGCGATCTCATCGGTGATCGTCGTTGGCGCGCTGCTCGCGGTCGGCGTCACGCTGACAGCATCGGACAGCGGGCTTGCTAAGATCTTCGGTTTCCTGGCGCTGATCATGGCGTCGGTGAACATCTTTGGCGCCTTCCTCGTCACGAACCGTATGCTCGCCATGTACAAGAAAAAAGACGAGCCGGCGAAGAAGAAGTAGTCGACCGCCAGCCGCAACGTCAGGAACGCGTCAGGCAGTAAGTCCCGAGGAAATCATTCAATGTTGACCGCAAATCTCGCAGCCCTGCTTTATCTCGCTGCGGGCGTACTTTTCATACTGGCGCTGCGTGGGCTTTCGAGCCCGGCCTCATCCCGGCAGGGCAACATGTTCGGCATGATCGGTATGACGATCGCCGTTCTGACGACCCTTGGCCTCGCCAATCCGACCTGGTTTTCCTGGATCCTGATCCTTGCCGGATTGGGTATCGGCGGCTTCATCGGCGCCAAGACGGCGCGCGAGATCCCGATGACGATGATGCCCGAACTGGTGGCGGCCTTCCACTCGTTGGTCGGTTTGGCAGCGGTGTTCGTCGCGGCAAGCGCACTTTATGCGCCCTCGACCTTTGGTATCCTCGCCGATCCCGCCAACCCAGACGCCGGCATCAAGGGCGCGAGCCTGTTTGAGATGGCGCTCGGCGTCGCCATCGGCGCAATCACATTCACCGGCTCGGTCATCGCCTTCGCCAAGCTGTCGGGCCGAATGTCGGGCAAACCCATTCTCTTGCCGGCGCGCCATGCGATCAACGCGGGATTGGGTCTGGCACTCATACTGCTGGTCTACTGGTTCATTCAGTCGGGCGGTTCAGCGTGGCTGTTCTGGCTTATTACGCTGCTTTCGTTGCTGCTCGGCATCCTGATCATCATTCCGATCGGTGGCGCCGACATGCCCGTCGTCGTCTCGATGCTGAACTCATATTCGGGCTGGGCCGCCGCCGGCATCGGCTTTACGCTGTCTAACATCGCCCTAATCATCACTGGCGCATTGGTCGGATCGTCGGGCGCGATCCTCTCCTACATCATGTGTAAGGGCATGAACCGCCAGTTCCTGTCGGTCATCGCCGGCGGTTTCGGCGGTGAAACCGCGGCTGCTGCGGGCGGTGGTGAGCAGAAGCCCGTGAAGCTCGGCTCTGCTGAAGACGCCGCCTACATTTTGAAGAACGCCGCCAAGGTCATCATCGTACCGGGCTATGGCATGGCGGTCGCCCAGGCTCAGCACGCGCTGCGAGAAATGGCGGACTCCCTGAAGAAGGCGGGCGTCGAGGTGAAGTACGCCATCCACCCGGTTGCGGGCCGCATGCCCGGCCACATGAACGTGCTGCTCGCGGAAGCGAACGTGCCGTACGACGAAGTCTTCGAACTCGAAGACATCAACAGTGAGTTCAGCCAGGCTGACGCCGTCTACGTCATCGGCGCCAACGACGTGGTCAACCCCGCCGCCGAGGACGACAAGACCTCGCCGATCTACGGCATGCCCGTGCTGCAGGTCTGGAAGGCGGGGACGGTGTTCTTCAACAAGCGCTCGCTCGCCTCGGGCTATGCCGGCATCGACAACCCCGTCTTCTATCGCGACAACACCGTAATGGTGCTGGGGGATGCCAAGAAAATGACGGAAGAAATCGTCAAGGCGCTTGCGCACTGAATTTCGCCCGCTTCCTGCACTATTGAGGCTGTCCCATTGAGGCGGCACGGCCACAGTCCGGCCGCGCCCGTCCTCGCGCCGGATGACCACGCCCACCGCTCTGCTATAAGTGCGGCGCAACAACTGTCGTCGAGGTGTGCGTACCGGTGCCTGCTGCGTCCGTCCTTCCCACGTTGCCCGCTGCGTCCGGAAACTTCCTGAAGGACCTGGAGCAGATCGAGCGTTTGGCGGTCGCCCCGGCCATGGGTGCGACGCTGCTGGCGCGCAACCTGAACTACATCTACGAGCGGTTGGCGCGTGCGCGTTTCAGCGACTACGACCTGCGGGCCGTCGCCGAAGCCGCGCCCGAAGTCATGTACCGCCTTTTCGACCTGCGGGTCGCTCTTCGCCATCGCGTGTCCGAGTTCGCCCGCGACGGTTACATGACGCCGGAAGTTACGGCGACGCTGCGCGAAGTATTTCGCGTTCTGCGCTACGTGTCCGACATGCTGGGCGAGATAGCGACAGGGAACACCCGGCCGCCTCCCGGCGGCGTCCGTCGCGCCTTCACCGGCGCCGATCTTTCGACGCTGACAAACGCCAACTACTATCGCGCCGGCATGCCGATCGGGTTCCGCTCCGGCGACATCATCATGGTGCGTGGTCAGACGCACAATAGCGCTGCCATCGCGCGCATCGGCGGTGCGGCTGCCAGCCAGTTCAGTCACA
Source organism: uncultured Hyphomicrobium sp. (assembly GCA_902825785.1). GTDB lineage: Bacteria > Pseudomonadota > Alphaproteobacteria > Rhizobiales > Hyphomicrobiaceae > Hyphomicrobium_B. The sequence goes on from CADECN010000267.1 coordinate 3,696, forward strand.
TTGCGGTCGTCTATATCGACGACAGCGGCGCTCACTGGATCGTCGAAAGTTTGATCGAAGACGGCGCTATTATCCACACGCTTTCGGATTTCCTCGAGCACCATATCGTGCGGGCAGTGCTGTACCGCCACCACAACACGGCACTCGCCTCGCGCGCCGCAAAGACGGTCTACGATCTGGTGTCGGAATCCCGCGCCAGCCGTGGCAAGCGCATCCTGTACGACTTCACGATGCGCCTCGAGGGCGACAGCCCCAACCTGGTCTGCGCCAA
>CADECN010000268.1 GCA_902825785.1 uncultured Hyphomicrobium sp.
CTGAAAGACGGCCCGATGGACAACGATATCCAGCTCGAGAAGCCGATCCCCGTGCATGTCACGTACTTCACCGCATGGGTCGGCGAAGACGGCGAGCTCAAGATGTTCTCGGACGTCTACGGCCACGAGCAGCGCATCAAGCTGGCACTCGCGGGCCGCTGGAACCAAATCGAGAAGAACCGCGACCATTTGCTGCCACCCGATCCGAGTGCCGTGGCATCGCGCTATCGCTATGGCGACGACGACTGGTTCGAGGTCGGCCCGAACGGCCGCCGATACGGCTACAGCAATTCTCCATTCTGGAGCTATGCAGAACCGCCGCCTAAGTATTACGGCAAGAAACGGCCACCCAAGAGCGGCGGGTTCTTCGACCAGCTCTTTGGCAGTTACTGAGCCTAATCCCGTCACCAGAATTTCGGACCCGGCCGACCTCGGCCGGGTCTATTTTTTTGCATTCGCCTTTTTGCTGCCGTCTCGCTGGCCTTTCCTCAGAGGGCACGGTTACCGCGTGTTAACGGTTAGGGGTTAACCATTTTCACGCCTCGTGCCGAAGCCGCTTGGCTTCGGGGGATCTGTCGAAGGGACGGGGGTCTATTGTGGCGTTGCGCCGTTCGGGCGTGTTTTTGGGTATTTTCACCCTCGCTGCCGCTGTTGGCCTTTCAGCCGACAGCATGGTGGCGGCGCCGCCGGCCGCTGACCGCACGATCTCGTTCTATCACATTCACACCCAGGAACGTCTGACCGTTACTTACAAGAAGAGCGGTAAGTTCGTTCCCGATGCGCTGAAGCAGATCAACTGGATCATGCGGGACTGGCGCAAGAACGAGTCGATCGTCATTGATCCCAATACGATCGATCTTGCCTGGGAGATGCACGAAGAGCTTGGCTCACGCGAGCCGATCCACATTATTTGCGGCTATCGCTCGCATGGCACCAACGAGATGCTGCGCAAGACGCGCGGTGGGCAGGCGAGCCAAAGCCAGCACATGACGGGCAGAGCGATCGACATCACGTTTCCGGACGTTCCGCTGAAGCGCATGCGCTATTCGGCGCTTGTGCGCGAACGTGGCGGTGTCGGCTACTATCCCACGTCGGGCATTCCGTTTGTCCACATCGACACGTCGCGGGTACGTTCCTGGCCACGTCTGCCGCGTCAGGAACTGGCGCTGGTGTTCCCAAGCGGCCATACGAAACACATGCCCGCCGAAGGCGGACCGATTACGCTATCCGACGTGAAAGCCGCGCAGGCGCAAAACCGCGAACTGGCCATTCAGGTGGCGCAGTTCCATGAAATCCGCCTGAGAGGTCCGCGCGCAACGATCCAGGTGGCGGCGAAGCTGCCGTCGTTCGGCAAGCCTTCGGCGCCCGCACCGTCACAGGCTCCTGCTGCGAAGTTTGCTGTCGCCTCGACGACGCCGTCCGGAGACACGTCGCGCAGAATAGACCTCAAGGCGGAAGCTTTGCCGGCCAAGGCACCGGCGCCTAAGCCGTTCGCGCCGGCGAAGGAGGCGCAATTCCAGCTTGCGGCCTACTCGCCTGATGACGATGCGAAGTCGGCACCACGCCTGCTGACCACCCCGAAGATGGTCGACCGATCATCGCGTTTCTCACCCGCACCCTCGGTGGGGGACAGGGGCAAGCTTGACCGGCTCGTTGCCGAAGCCGCGTCCATGCCCTTGCCGAAGCTGGTGTCCGAGCCCAAGCCGGCAATCCGCCCGCAGAAGGCACTCGCCGAGGCGGCGGCCGAGCTGACCAAGAAACCCGCTCTGCCTGAAAGCCGCGTTGCCAGTCTTGGACCGTCAGCGGCCGCAACCAGCATCACCGACATGTCACCTGGCGAGCCGGGAACAGGCTGGGTGCAGGCCCCTGAATTCGACGAAGATCACCCCGAAGAACTGGCCTATCGGCCGTTTCCGCTTGCACCTCTGCTGACCGAGACGCCATCGCCGCACGATCCGCAGCTGGTCGGCATGCAGCACCCCGACGTTGCGGCCACGCTTGACGCGCTGGACGACATGGGCGCCATCGTCCCGATGCGTTTCCGTCCAGGGCGTCAGCTCGCCCAGCTCATGTGGGCGCAGCAGTTCGAAGGAAAAGCGGTTCATCTCGATGCGCTCAATGAGATTGCTCAGGGCGCGACACCGCAGGGACTTGAGAACAGGGCTGTCAAGACGAGTGCGCGCTAACGCTTTCGGCGCGTTACACGCCGAGTGTCGTCTCGCCCCGTTTCAAGGATGCCTTGCCGGCGCGGGCGACGAGTTCCCCCAGCGCCAGGAAATCCTCGCGCCGCGGGCTCGAGCGGCGCCAGGCCAAGCCGATCGTGCGCGACGGTTCAGGTTCGACGAACCGTATGACTTTGATGTCGCGGCTGCGACCCTCCACGCCGATGCAGATCTCCGGCAGCAGCGTGATGCCAAGGCCGCCAGATACCATTTCGACGATTGTCGACAGGCTCGAAGCTCCGAACGTGTTGACGGTGTCGACCTGCTGCAGGCTGCAATAAGTCAGAGCCTGGTCGCGCAGGCAGTGGCCCTCTTCCAGAAGCAGAAGACGGTCGCTCTCGACCATGTCCCTCGTGGCGCGAACGTTGCCCGAAAGCTTGCGCGACTTGGGCATTGCGAGCAGGAATCTGTCGCTAAAAATGGCGCGGGTTTCGATGTCGGAGTGTTTCAAAGGAAGCGCGAGCAAAAGCACATCGAGTTTGCCTTCGATAAGCTCCTCGGTGAGCGGATGAGTTTGCGTTTCGCGCACGTGCAGTTCGACATCGGGATAGTTTTGCTTAAGCAGCGGCAGTAGCGGCGGCAGCAAGTAGGGCGCAACGGAGGGTATGACGCCTAGGCGAAGCGCGCCGGTCAAGACGCCGCCGGAGTTCTTGGCGTAGTCGACAAGATCGCGGACGTCGTTGAGCAGGCGCTGTGCGCGCTGCGCGATCTCCTCGCCCTTGGGCGTTAGCTTAACGCCGGAGCGGGTGCGCTCGACGAGCGGGATACCCAGCGACGCTTCAAGCTCCTGGATCTGCATCGAGAGCGCCGGCTGGGTGACGGCGCACATGTCCGCCGCGCGACCAAAATGCTGCTCGCGTGCGAGCGCGTCGAAATACCGGAGCTGCTTGAGCGTGACGTGTGCCATCAGAGTCCCTGATGCGGGCTGCGAGAATTCCCGAATGGTACTTATCAGCAGACACGTTTAGGCTCCAGCCCCAGAACCCGGTGCGTCCATCACATTTGCGCGCTGAGGAGCTAGGGCGGCAGTAGTGCGGCCCTGCACGGGCCGCCCGGTTCCAGCGCCGAATGGGGCCGGGCGGCGCGGCTTTTGAAACCGGGTGTGGGGCAAGCCGGGGCGAGGTTTACTCGGCGGCGATCATGCCCTCGACCGAGGATTCGGCCCGGGTGAGTTTGTCGTCGAGCATACCGAGCGCGTGCATATAGACTTCCAGCACCGTCTCTTCTTCCTGACGCTCCGTATCGCTCTTCTTGCGCAGGCGAACGATCTGGCGCAACGCCTTGACGTCGAACCCGACGCCCTTGGCTTCGAGATATTTATCGCGGATGTCGGAGGCGACCTGCTTCTTGTCCTCCTCGAGCCGCTCGATCTGTTCCACGAACTGGCGCAGTTGTTTTTGCGCGGAAGCCTGAAGCGTGCTCATGCGTGACCCTCTGCATATCGATAAGCGCGTGAGGGGACGCTAGACGCGCGGGGGAAGCCCAACAAGGCGGACAAGCGTCTATTCGCTATGGATAAGTCGGCCCTTGTGCTTGACGTGATCCTAGAGCCTCAGCGACGAGTCGCCGCGCTCATTGCCGAACCGCCAGCGCGAGGAAGGGCGGGCCACGCTTGTCGAGCTGATGATTAAGCTTGGCTTGTTTGTGGATGGTGCGTTCGAGCATGTTTTTATAGGCGATAAGGACGGCGCGGCCGTCACCAACCTCGACATTACTCGTATCGCGAATGACGCCGGACAGT
>CADECN010000269.1 GCA_902825785.1 uncultured Hyphomicrobium sp.
AAGTCGGCCAGTCTATCGAAATAGCGAGCAGCGATGCGGCCGCGCCGTTGCTCGAATGTCTGAAGGCGTTCATCGGCCCCCGTTACGGAAATGCGATGGCCGAAGCGCTTGCGGGCGACGCTGGACACGGCCTGTCAGTCGACCCCAGCAAAGGGGTGGGCGAAGCTTCTGCCGGCGCCGTTATCAAACAGTCGACCGGCGGTATTGCAGGCGCCACCGTGCTCATCATGCGCCGCCAGCTCGGTAACCTGGCCGCCAGGGTCGGCCAACGGATCGTTGGCAGCATTCTCTCTCGTCTCGTAACCGTCGTCGCCGGTGGCGTCGGCCTCGTGCTGATCGCCAAGGATATATGGGACTTCCGCCACGGCGTGCTGCCCATAATCGCCACCGAGATGAAGGCACCCGCCACCAAGGAGAAGGTGCGCGACGAGATCGCCACCTCCCTGTCGGACCAGATGAACAACCACGTGACGGAGATCGCTGCCGCGACCGCCGACCACGTATTGAACATCTGGCAGGGCTTCAAGCGTGCCCATGCGCTCGTGCTGAGAATAGCCGAAGAGAATACCGACTTCCGCGTGTTCATCGACAGCGTAGCTCCGTCGTCGCTACCCCGGCTCGACGAAGTGGTCAGTCTCGTCGCGGCCGCCGAAGGCGAATCGTCCGTTCTGAGACGGCTCAGCGACGGCACCCTAAATACGGCGGTCAACATCATGCCCCCCGCCGCCATGACGATCGCGCGCGACACCCAATCGGTCGCCGCCGCGTTGGACTGGAATACCGTCGCTGGCAGCCGCATCGACGACATCGTGAGCTATGACATCCACCGCCGCGCCAACCCCCGTGACTTCAGCTCGGCCGCGCTCCAGCGCGTACTGGCCTTGGGAGACCAGTCTGCGGTACAGCGCCTCGCGAGCATCCCAGCAGCTGCCCGCGACGCGCTACTCGGCTTGGACGCGGAAAGGTTGACTACTCTCGTCAAGACGCTCTCCGAGAACGAGTTGTCCTCGCTGGCGGGCTATCTGCGCGGCCTCCAGCAGGGCCCTCGCGACCGCATTTTGGCGGCCGTCGCCGAAAACCCGGCCCGTATGCAGGTCTTGTCGTCCGCCGGCGTCCGCGATGCGATTATTGCCAGCACCGATCAGTCAGCTGCCGCGGAAATGATGCTGCGCCCGACGACCAGCCTGTCGCCCAGGGTCTTCGTGGAGGACGCAGTGCTGGCCTGGGAGGGGCGAATCGATCCCCTTCTGCTTTGGTACCGCCACCCTGCGGCGGTCGGTCTTTCGAGCGCCTTGGCGTTCGTGGTGTTGATGTGGTTCATGCGGCTCTTTCGACGCCGAACACCCCGGACCGCGCCTCCGACGGCGTGATCTCTGCCGCTTCGCGGTGCGAGACATCGGCTTTTCTGCATCACTTAGCCCGCAGCTTTCCACAGCGACCGGTGCCGGCCTTGCGCGAAAAACCTTATCTGCTGCTATAAGCAACCGCTGTTCGTTAACAGACTCGTGGAGCGGGGGAAGCTTATGCGCGCACGATTTATCAAGAGCGAGGATGGGAGTATGGGACTGAAGGCTCCGGGCATCATTACCTTCCTGCTGTCCATTATCCTGGCCGTTGTCACGCTGATGGTCGTGTTCTTCGGCGCGGAAATTCCCGGCATTAAAGGCAACGAGCTCGCATTCCTTTTGACCTCGTACGGGCTTCTCGTTCTAGGTTGCCTTGTGAAGTGGCTCTAGGCCGACAGGCAAACGCGCGGGCGACTGGATTTGAGTACGCGCCAGTTGACGTTCTGAGTGTATGGTTCGCGTGTGTGCCGACGTGTCGCGCGGCATCACGCTTATGGTCGGAAGTCGTCGCTCGCCGTAATTATTGAGGCTATGCCCGAACACACTCATACATTCGCTCGCCGCGCCCGCCGCTCATCGAAAGCCATCATGACGGCGGTCATTCTGACGCTTGCCGCCGCCGTCGCGTTGCTTGTTGCATCGCAACAGCAAGAGTCAGGCGTAGACATCAAAATTTTTAGCCCTGTCTCTGATGCACCGTTGATCAAAACGTCGGGCAGCGCGGTGGGTGCCCTGCCAATCAGTCACTGACCAGCGAGCCCATCAGCTCGCATATAGCCGAGGCACCAGCGGCGTAGCTCTCATCAAGCCTCGAACCGAATTTCCTAAATAGACCTCGCGCGCTCGATTGAGATCATCAATCGTCAGCACGGCTTCCTGCGCTCGCCCATCATCTATGAGTTGAGCCCGCAACGTCCCCGGAAGCAGTCCGGCTGAAATGGCGGGAGTGAGCAAACGCCCATCGCCCGCACCGATAAAAATCGTCGTGCGGCTTCCTTCCGTCAATTCACCGCGCTCGTTGAGATAAATGACCTCGTCGGCGCCCAGCGTCACGGAATAGTGCTGCCACTCGCTATCGTAGAGTTCGCGTCGCGTCGTCTTGTGGTAGAGAAAGAGATCCTGGCTATTGAGGCGCGTGTCCGACACCACATAGCGCATGATAACGTCTGACGCCGGTTGCGGCGTGGTGGTCGCGGTCACATGACCGTTCTCATTGAGCAGCACACGCACGCGAAGACGCTCTGTCTCCTTACTTTTGAGAGCCGCGTCGATCGCCGCGCGTACTTTGTCTGCATCGAACGCGAAATCGAAATAAGCGGCGGATGCCGCAAGCCGTGCCATGTGACGCGCGCGCAGCCAGACGCCTCTACCGGGCTCATACAGCATCGTCTCGATGAGTTCGAAACGGCGCACCGGATCGGTTAGAAACTTCATCTTCAAGAGGCACTCGGCGTATTCCCGCCCGCCGTCCGAATCCGCGACGACACCCGATCCGATGCCCATTTCGCCCGCGCCGCTACGGTCGATCACCGCGGTCCGTATCGCGACATTGAACTGCGACTTGCCATCCGGCGAAAAACGCCCGATGGCACCGCAATAGACGCCGCGCGGCTCGGTCTCGAGATCTCGAATGAGCTCCATCGCGCGGATCTTCGGCGCCCCTGTGATCGAACCCGGCGGAAAGATCGCCCTCAAGACATCGACAAGGCCTACGCCCGGCTTCAGCGTTGCCGTCACCCCCGACGTCATCTGATGCAGCGTCTTGAACGTTTCAACCGTGAACAGGTCGCTGACGTGAACCGATCCCAGTTCTGCTATTCGGCCAAGATCGTTGCGCATCAGATCGACGATCATCAGGTTTTCCGCCCGATTCTTTACGTCTACCGCAAGCGCCCTTTTCACATCGGCGTCGGCCTCCGGCGTGCCCGCACGCGGCGCCGTTCCCTTCATCGGTCGCGTTGAAATCTCGCGGTCATGCTGCTCGATGAAGAGTTCGGGCGATGCCGACAGAATTGTCACTTCGCCCGTATCGACCAGGCAGGCATAGGCGACGCGCTGTTTCAGTCGCAAATCGCGATAGAGCGCCAGCGGTGAGCCTTGCAAGTTGAACTTCGCCTTGAAGGTCAGATTGAGCTGATAGATGTCACCGCTCAAAATCTTGTTCTGAACCTCCTTGAAACGTTCAATGTAGGCCGTGCCATCCCAGCTGTGCGCAAGCGCGCCTAGAGACGGATCGCCTATGGCTTCCTCGTTGAGCCACGCTTGGACCTCTTCGCCCTTGAAGGCGCGCGGGTGATCGTAGAGTCCGAACCAAAGAAGCGGCACTTTCCGATTGTCGGGCAGGCGCGCGGCAAGCCGCGGCTCCAGTACGTAGCCGAGTTCATAGGAAAAGAATCCCGCAGCGTGCAGGCCCTTGGAAAGGCCCGAGGTGATGGCGTCAAGCGCACCCGCTACCTCTTCAGGTCTGTCGGCTCTCACAATCTGCTGCGGATGTTCAAACAGCAGCGACGTCGTCTCGCGTCCGGTGCTGTTGTCGAGCAAGACAAAGCCCTCAGCGAGCGCCGACGGCTTCCCGCCCAATCGGTCTTGAGGGGCGACTTTGGCAGCGATGG
>CADECN010000270.1 GCA_902825785.1 uncultured Hyphomicrobium sp.
TGAAGTTGCGTCATGGTGAAGCCGTGGGTAGAAAAGCCGCCAAGCGCCTTGTAGAGCGCCGCCGGCACGTTGCGAACGCGAAATAGGAACGTCGTGACGACAGGACCGTTACCGGGGTCGGCATCATCCGGTTCCTTGGACAGCACCACGAAGCGCGTGGTGTTGTGGTGCTCGTCCTCCATGTCGCTTTTTAGGATCTGCAGCCCGTAGATTTCGGCAGCGAGCCGCGATGCGATCGCGGCTGTCGTCAAGTCGTCACCCTCGGCGACCATTCGGGCGGATCCGGCCGTGTCGGCCTCCGGCACCGGCGTAAGCTTCAACCTGCGCAGCGTGGTGCGGCACTGACCCAGCGCCTGCGTGTGGCTCATCACGCGCTTGATCGTTTGCAGTGTGGCGCCGGGCTTCGCCATCAATTGATGGCGCACCCGCAGGAAGTGTTCGCCGATGATGTAGAGCCCCGCCTCCGGCAGCAGATGATGAATGTCGGCGACGCGACCCGCGACCGAGTTCTCGATAGGGATCATGGCGTAGTGCGCCTCACCCGACTTCACGGCCGCAAGCGCATCCTCGAACGTCGGATAGGCGGCGCTTTCCATGTCCGGAAACGCCTCGCGCGCCGCCAAATGAGAGTTGGCCCCCGGCTCGCCCTGATAGGCGATACGAGCGGAACCCAGTTGCGGGCGCGAAGCGTGCGTCATGGCTGATTGTGTTTTCTGGACAAAGGAGGCGGCTTGCTAGGGCGCGAGCAGGCGCCGGGCGCGCTCGAGATCGGCCGGAGTATCGACACCGAGCGGAACGGTGTCAACGATCGCCACGTCGATCCGCATTCCGTTTTCCAGCGCCCTAAGCTGTTCGAGTTTCTCGCGCTTTTCCAAGTCCGAAGGCATTAGCGACACGAACCGCTCAAGAGCTTGCCGGCGGTAAGCATAAATACCGATGTGGTGATAGAGCGGTCCCTCGCCCGCCGGCGCGGTCGCGCGTGTGAAATAGAGCGCGCGCAACCTACCGGCCCCGATCGGCGTGCCGATGACTTTGACGACGTTCGGGTTCGTCGCCTCCTCCGGTTCACGGATAAGGGCAGCGAGCGTTGCAATGTCCGACCCGCTCTCGGTCAGCGGCGCAAGCGACGCCGCTACGAGCGCGGGATCGAGCGTCGGCAGATCGCCCTGAAGGTTGACGACAAATTGCACGCTTCGGTCGGGGTCGACCTTTAACACGGCCTCGGCGATGCGATCCGAACCCGAGGCGTGGTCGGCGCGGGTCATGACCGCCTCGCCACCCGCGGCAGCAACCGCTGATTCGATCTCGAGACTGTCGGTCGCGACGATGACGCGTCCCACATGCGCGCCAACGGCGCGCCGCCAAACGTGCACGATCATGGGCAGCCCATGAATATCGGCAAGCGGCTTGCCGGGCAGACGCGTCGCCTGCATTCGCGCAGGTATGATGATCAGGGTGTCGGACGGCACGTGCAAACTTTCGCGTCACTAGAAAGCGTCGGTGACAAAGAGTCTCGCTATGCTCCCGACAAATCGCGCGATGCGTGCTTGCCAGAGCGGCGCGAACTTATATACGACGAAGCGCACCCGTCATCTGCGAATTCCGCCCGGGGCAGGCTCTCGCAAGGGTACCTTTGGCATGGATAGCTTCGAATTCACCAAAATCGCCGGCGCAGTACTTTCCGCGCTGCTTCTGATCTTCGGCACCAAAGTCTTGATCGAAAGCACTTCCGGACATCACGCCGAAAAGCCGGGCTATACGCTGTCGGTCGCGCCGCCGGCCGAGGCCGCACCGGCGCCGGAGAGCGCCGCAACTGCCGATCAAGTCGATATTCTGACGCTTCTCCCAAAGGCGAACGCCGACAACGGCAAGGCGGTATTTGGCAAATGTAAAACCTGCCACTCGTCAGATAAGGGCAAACCCAACGCGGTTGGTCCAAATCTCTGGGGCGTCGTCAACCGCCCGAAGGGCCATGCCGAAGGCTTCAAGTACTCCGACGCCATGAAGAGCAAGGGCGGCGAATGGAGTTTCGAAAATCTGAGCGAATTCCTGCGCAACCCGAAGACATATGTCCCTGGCACCAAAATGGTGTTCAACGGCATCCCAAATCCGCAGGACGAAGCCGACTTGCTGGCATATCTTGCAACCCTCGCCGATACCCCCGTTCCGCTGCCTAAATGACAGCAAGTTAACTCGATAAGCCGGGGAAAGTTTGCGACCCTGCCGGGCGATCGGCGGGGTCGAATTGCGTTTGCCGCCGCCAAATTATCCCCGCCCTTTCCGGGTGTGGTACGCTTCCCCAAATGTCGGACGAGGATGTCAGGAACGATGCGGAATTGGATGGTGTCACTCGCTCTTGGGGCTCTATCCGTCCTGCCCGTCTCGGTCCCCGGCAAGGTCCTGGCAGATGAACGCGTGTGCCACCACGCGCTGTCTTTGCTGGGCGAACCCAAATTGCCCGCCGACTATAAGCATTTCGATTGGGTCAATCCGGACGCGCCCAAGGGCGGCGAACTGCGCATCGCCGAGTTGGGTAGCTTTGATTCGCTCAACGCGTTCACGATTAGCGGTTCCGTCGCCGATGGACTTGGCTCAACTGTCGACAGCCTCTTCAGGAGCAGCCCCGACGAACCCTCGACCGCCTACGGCCTGATCGCCGAATGTGCGACCTACCCGGACGACTATTCGTCGGTGACCTTCAAGCTACGCCCCGAAGCCCGCTTCCACGACGGCACCCCGATCACGCCGGAAGACGTGGTCTATTCGCTGGAGGCCCAAAGGAAATCGAACCCGCAGTTCGCGCTCTACTACGCCAACGTCAAGAAGGCCGAGAAGACGGGCGACCACGAAGTCACCTTCACGTTCGATTCGACAGGCAACCGCGAACTGCCGATGATTGTCAGCGACATCACGGTTCTATCAAAGAAATATTGGGAGGAAGGTCCGAACGGCGCGCGCGACATCACGAAGTCGTCGATGGAAGTACCACTCGGCTCTGGTCCATACCGCGTCAAGTCGTTCGAATCGGGCCGCAACATCGTCTACGAACGCGTTGCTGATTATTGGGCCAAAGACCTCCCGGTCAACAAAGGCCAATGGAACTTCGACATCGTCCGCCACGAGTACTTCCGCGATCGCTTACCCGCGTTCGAAGCCTTCAAATCCGGACTTATCGATTTCTGGCAGGAATCGAGCGCTCTATCCTGGGCCACCCAATACGACATTCCCGCCGTAAAAAATGGCACGATCAAAAAGGAAGAGTTCGCACACAAGCGCGTCGCCGGCATGCAGGGCTTCGCTTTCAATACACGCCGCAAACAGTTCTCCGATCCCCGCGTCCGCCGCGCATTCACGCTGGCAATGGATTTCGAGGAGATGAACAAGAAGTTCTTCTTCGGCGCTTACAAGCGGCTGAGCAGCTATTTCGAGAACTCGGAACTGCGTTCGACCGGCCTGCCGCAAGGTCGCGAACTCGAATTCCTGAACGAGGTGAAGGCCGACGTTCCGCCGGAGGTATTTACGACCGAGTTCAAGGTTCCCGCCAACGAGGCCCCCGACGACTTGCGCAAGCACTTGCGCGAAGCGGTCGGCCTGCTGAAGGAAGCCGGCTGGAATTTGAGTGGCGGCAAGCTGACCAACGCAGCAGGAGAGACGCTGAATGCCGAGTTCCTGCTCGTACAGCCGGATTTCGAGCGCATCGTTCTACCCTACATCGAGAACCTGAAAAAAATCGGCATCAACGCGACGGTCCGTACCGTCGACAGCTCGCAGTACGAACGACGCATCAAAGGCTTCGATTTCGACATCATCGTCACCAGCTTCGGACAGTCGCACTCACCGGGCAACGAGCAGCGTTTCTTCTTCGGCTCCGACGCCGCAGCGCGCGAAGGCAGTCGCAACGCCGCGGACCTTAAAGATACTG
>CADECN010000271.1 GCA_902825785.1 uncultured Hyphomicrobium sp.
CCAACTACGAGCCGGGCGAAACGATCATCGCTCAGAGCCGGTTCGGCAACGGCTCGGTGACCGGCGTTGTGCGGCCGGCCCGCTATGGCTGGCAGGTGCGTCTGCCCGGGGGAACCTGGATGGATTGTCGGCGCAGCTGCGAAGAAACGCTACGCGTGGAAACCGTCGATCTCTTCGAGAATTCGCAAGACGTCAAAGGATACGGCGGACTCAACAACGAGTGCGGCGTGTTCGGCTGTCTTTCGATCGGCTTCTAGCGCCGCGATTTCAAATCAAGAACGGATTGGTTTTGCGTTCGATGCCGAACTGGCCCGGCGGCCCGTGGCCGCAAATGAACGCTATGTCGTCGCCGAGCGGAAAAAGTTTGGTCTTGATGGCGTTGATGAGCGCGGCGTGGTCGCCGTAGGGAAAGTCCGTGCGCCCGATCGATCCCCTGAAAAGGACATCGCCAACCAGCGCGATCTTTTGCGGACGGTTATAGAACACGACCGAGCCTGGTGAATGGCCTGGGCAGTGATAGATCTCGAACTCGTGGCCCGCGACTGTGACCGTGTCGCCCTCGCTCAACCAGCGGTCCGGCGTGACATTGCGCGCGCCCGTGATGCTGTAGAGCTTGGCCTGTTTCTCCAGCGCGTCGAGAAGGATGATATCCGCTTTGTGCGGACCCTCGATGCCGACCTTCAGCCGCTCGCGCAACTCGTCGGCACCACCTGCGTGATCGATATGGCCGTGCGTCAGCAGGATTTTTTCGACCTTGATGCCAGCCTGGGAGATCCCATCCTCGATAACATCGAGGTCGCCGCCAGGGTCGACGACGGCGCCCAATTTCGTTGCTTCGTCCCAGATCAGCGTGCAATTTTGCTGAAAAGGGGTAACTTGAATAATCGCGGCCTGGAGGCCGGCTTTAGGACTTTCGGCAGGCTTGGTCATTCGTCGCTCGACATTTCTGGTGCCCAACTTCCTTAACGACAAGGGCTGCCATCTGCCAGCCGTATGACTATGCCCAGATAACTGTTCTGTGGTCGGATACGACGGATCGCCAGGTTCCGCACGTTCATGACCCGTGGGCTGTTTGCCAGCGCGAACCGCAAGGGTAGCCCGCGTTCATGTGACGGTTCAACGGTGACGCGGGAAAGGCAGATGCGGAAAGCACTTGGTATCGCCTTGGCCTTTGTCGTCCTGACCGGCGTGTGGGCTACGCTGGCGTATACCCAAAGCGATCTTCTGCCTAAGTCATTGCGGATGTCCGATCGCGACGGGGTCGCGTCGGAAGACAAGGTTCTCCGCGCTAAAACGCCGCGTGCCTCGAACGGTGGTTCCGGCGGCCTGATCGCGGTCGAAGCCAAGTCGGCCCGACAAGCCCGCGTGTCCACCGACATTCGTGCCGTCGGCTCTTTGCAGTCCGACGAGGCCGTGCAGATCGCATCCGAGATCGCCGGCCGCATCGCCGAAATTCCGTTCAAGGAGGGCCAGCCGGTTCGAGCAGGCGACGTGATTGCCCGTCTCGACGAAGCGCTTGTTAAGGCCGATATCGCGGACGCCGAGGCGCGCCTGCGGCTCGCCAAGCAGAACAACGACCGCGCTAAGGCACTGGTACGGACCGGGGCGGTCACCGAACGAAGCAGGGACGAGGCAATATCGAACTTCGAGATCGCGCAAGCGGCGGTCGAACTGGCAAAAACGCGTCTCGATAAGCACACGCTGCGCGCGCCATTTGACGGGGTCGCTGGCGTTCGAAACGTATCCATCGGCGCCTACGTCGCGGTCGGCACTCCGATCGTCAACATTGAAAAGCTCGACACGTTGAAGGTCGATTTCAAGGTGCCCGAGATCTACCTCACGGATATCAAGGTCGGCCAGACCGTGGACGTCACACTCGACGCCGTGCCTGGACAGACATTTGCCGGCGAGATCTACGCGATTAACCCGCTCGTCGACGTCAACGGGCGCTCGCTTCATGTTCGGGCACGCCTTGCGAATTCTCAGCAGCTTCTACGACCCGGTCTGTTTGCACGCATCACTATCAAGGGGCTGGCCGAGCGGGAGGTCACCCTCGTGCCCGAGAGCGCGATCGTGCCGCGTGGCGGCGATGCCTTTGTGTACCGGGTCGACAATGGGCAGGCCATCGAGGCGCGCGTGAAGCTTGGTGCGCGCAAGGATGCCGAGGTCGAGGTTTTGGAAGGCCTTGAACCGACGGCTATCGTCGTCACCGCCGGACAGCAAAAGCTGAAGAATGGCTCTGGCGTAGAAATCGTTTCCGCGGGCGATGTTCTGCCGCCCGGCGCTCGCGCGCCCGAAAACAAGCCCGGTGCCGCTGATAGGAGCGGCTGATGAGCCTGTTTGAATTTTGCATCCGCAGGCCGGTCTTTGCGACCGTGCTCAGTCTCATTCTCGTTCTTCTGGGCGTCGTTTCCTACGGGCGACTGACGGTGCGGGAATATCCCAACGTCGATGAGCCGGTCGTATCGGTAACGACGACCTACCCTGGTGCATCCGCGACAATCATCGAATCCCAGGTCACGCAAGTGCTGGAAGGGTCGATCGCGGGCATCGAGGGCATTGACGTACTCGAGTCCTCGAGCCGGCAGGAATCGAGCCGCAAAACCGTTCGCTTTGGTCAAAATGTTGATCCCGACGTCGCCGCCAGCGACGTGCGCAACCGCGTCAGCCGCGTGCGCGGCCGGCTGCCTGACGAGGTCGATGAGCCCGTCATTGCCAAAGTCGAAGCGGACGCACAGGCAATCATGTTTCTCGTTTTCTCAAGCCCGCAGAAATCGGCGCTTGAGATTACCGATTACGTCGACCGCTTCATTGTCGACAAATTGAAGAACTTAACCGGCGTCGCCGACGTGACCATTTATGCCGAGCGCCGCTATGCGATGCGAATCTGGGTCGATCGCGAGCGGCTCGCGGCCTACAATCTCACTGTCCAGGACATCGAAGACGCCCTGCGCGCCCAGAACGCCGAAATTCCGTCCGGCCGCATCGAGAGCAGTGACCGCGAGTTTAGCGTTCTGTCGCGTACCGGGCTCACCACGCCGGAGCAGTTCCGCCAGATCGTCGTCAAGTTGGCGGACGGTTATCAGGTCAAGCTGGGCGAAGTCGCGCGTATCGAGCTCGGGGCCGTCGACGAGCGCCGGCTCAGCAATTTCAATGGAACGCCGGCCATCGCCGTCGGCATCATCAAGCAGGCAACCGCAAACCCGCTCGAGGTATCGAACGCGGTTCGCACGGTTCTGCCCGAGTTCAACCGCACGCTGCCCGATGGATTGCAAGTGGCGGTCGGCAATGACGACAGCATCTTCATCGACCGCTCGATTGAAGCCGTCTACCACACCATCCTGGAAGCGGTCATTCTCGTCATACTCGTCATCGTCCTGTTCCTGCGCTCGTTGAGAGCAGCATTCATTCCGATCGTGACGATCCCGATCTCGCTGATCGCGACGTTCACGCTCATGTATGCGTTCGGATTCTCGGTGAACACGCTGACCTTGCTGGCGATGGTTCTCGCAATCGGGCTCGTCGTCGACGACGCAATCGTCGTTTTGGAGAACATCTACCGTCACATTGAAGACGGCATGAAGCCCATTCCAGCGGCTATCAAGGGCACGCGCGAAATCGGATTCGCCGTCATTGCAATGACGCTGACTTTGGCGGCAGTGTACGCGCCGATCGCATTCGCGCCTGGCAAGGCGGGGCGCCTTTTCCTGGAGTTCGCGCTCACGCTGGCTGGCGCGGTAATCGTCTCGGGCTTCGTTGCGCTCACGCTGACGCCGATGATGTCGTCGCGTCTGCTGCGGCACGATCCGTCACCCGGCTGGTTCTTCAGTTTCATCGACCGCGCGCTCGTGGGGCTCGAATCCCGCTACAAGCGTGCTCTATCGATTACCCTCAACGTCCGCCCC
>CADECN010000272.1 GCA_902825785.1 uncultured Hyphomicrobium sp.
AGAGGCGGCGCTTGTGGGTGATCTCGGAGAGCGGGTTGGTCTGGTCCATGAACTGGCTGAGCTGCGACGAGCCGAAGAACTCGCGCACCGCCGCCGCTGCCGGCTTGGCGTTGATCAGGTCCTGCGGCATCACGGTGTCGATCTCGACCGACGACATGCGCTCCTTGATGGCGCGCTCCATGCGCAACAGGCCGACGCGATACTGATTTTCCATCAGCTCGCCGACCGAGCGCACGCGCCGGTTGCCGAGATGATCGATGTCGTCGATCTCGCCCTTGCCATCACGCAGATCGACGAGCGTCTTGACGACAGCCAGGATGTCCTCCCTGCGCAGCACGCGCATGGTGTCGGGTGCATCGAGCTCCAGGCGCATGTTCATTTTCACGCGGCCAACGGCCGAGAGATCAAACCGCTCCGGATCGAAGAACAGGCCCTGGAACAGCGCGGTTGCCGCCTCGATTGTCGGCGGCTCGCCCGGGCGCATGACCCGGTAGATGTCCATCAGCGCTTCCTGGCTGTTGGCGTTCTTGTCGATGTTGAGCGTGTTGCGGATGAAGGCGCCGGTGTTCACGTAGTCGATGTCGAGAACGTGGAACTCCTTGACCTTCTGCTCTTTGAGTTCCGCCAGCAGGTTCGCGTCGAGCTCATCGCCCGCTTCCGCGAAAATCTTGCCCGTCTCGAGATCGACGATGTCTTCCGCGATGAAGCGGCCGGCCAGATCGTCGGCCGAGATCAGGATCTCCTTGACGCCGCCTTCCGCGATCTCG
Organism: uncultured Hyphomicrobium sp.; assembly: GCA_902825785.1. GTDB lineage: Bacteria > Pseudomonadota > Alphaproteobacteria > Rhizobiales > Hyphomicrobiaceae > Hyphomicrobium_B. The sequence continues at coordinate 768 of CADECN010000272.1, forward strand.
CGCGCCTTGCGGGCCGTGATCTTCTCGCCCTGCCGCGCGACCACTTCGCCGGTCTTCGCGTCCGCGATGTCCGACTGCGGAGTGATGCCGCGGAACTTCTCCGGCAGGTACGGCATTTTCCAGCCGCGCTTCGATTCCTTGATCGAAATATGCTTGTAGAAGTGCGCCAGGATCTGCTCGTCATCGAGGCCCAGCGCATAAAGCATCGTCGTCACCGGCAGTTTGCGCCGGCGATCGATACGAACGTACACGATATCCTTCGCGTCGAACTCGAAGTCGAGCCACGACCCCCGATAGGGAATGATGCGCGCCGCGAACAGCAGCTTGCCCGACGAATGCGTCTTGCCGCGATCGTGATCGAAGAACACGCCCGGCGAGCGGTGCATCTGCGAGACGATGACGCGCTCGGTGCCGTTGATGATGAAGGTGCCGTTCGACGTCATGAGCGGCATGTCGCCCATGTAGACGTCCTGCTCCTTGACGTCCTTGATCGACTTCGAGCCCGTCTCCTCGTTCACATCGAACACGATCAGGCGCAGCTTCACCTTCAGCGGCGCGGCGTACGTCATGTCGCGCTGCATGCACTCATCGACGTCGAACTTGGGCGGCTCGAATTCATAGCGCACGAATTCCAGCGTCGACTTGCCGGCGAAATCCGAAATCGGGAAGACGCTCTTGAAAACCGATTGCAGGCCGAAATCGTCGGCCCGTCCGCCCGGCGGTTCCTTGACCATCAGGAAGTCATCATAGGACGCTTTCTGAACCTCGATGAGGTTCGGCATTTCAGCCACTTCGCCGATGTGACCAAACTGCTTGCGGGGACGCTTGCGGCTAGTGAGGGTCTGAGCCATTTCCGCTCCTTCATGCTCGCGCGCGGGAAAGACCCCGCGATCTGAAAAATTCTCCGGCCGTTACCGGGCGCACCGCTCAAAAGCGCAGGGCCACCCTTGAAACGGCTCACCGGAGGGTTCTTTTCAGCGCCGCGGCACTGAAGAACCCTCCGGAAAACCGTTCGAAACATCGCGCGCCGTGGCGGCCACTCGTCGCGAGCGGCCGCCACGTGCGCTTGGTCGATTACTTCAGCTCGACAACCGCACCTTGATCTTCAAGCTGCTTCTTGAGCTTCTGCGCCTCGTCCTTCGACACGCCTTCCTTCACGGCCTTGCCGCCGGCTTCGACGAGATCCTTGGCTTCCTTCAAGCCAAGACCCGTGATGGCGCGAACTTCCTTGATGACGTTGATCTTCTTGTCGCCGCCCGACTTGAGGTACACGGTGAACTCCGTCTTCTCCTCGACCGGAGCAGCGGCCGCGCCACCGCCAGCAGGCGCTGCAACAGCGACGGCAGCGGCGGCCGAAACGCCCCACTTCTCTTCCAGAAGCTTGGCGAGTTCAGCGGCTTCGAGCACCGTCAGGCTCGACAGGTCATCAACGATTTTCTCGATCTTCGACATTTGAATACCTTTTCGGTTTGAACCTTCAGAATGGAGTTTGCAGCTTGCGCTGCTGTGAGCTTGTCATTCGGCCCCCATGGGGCCCAACACCGATCAGCCAGCGGCCTCTCCCTGCGATGCCTTCGCCTGGATGACGCGTGCGAGCTGTGCCCCCGGCTCTTTGATCGTCCGGGCGATCTTGGTCGCCGGAGCGTTCAACAGGCCGATGATCTTGGCGCGCAGTTCATCAAGCGACGGCAGCTCGGCGAGGGCTTTCACGCCGTTCGCGTCAAGGATGGTCTTGCCCATCGCCCCGCCGAGGATGACGAGCTTGTCGTTCCCCTTGGCGTAGGTGACGGCAACCTTGGCCGCAGAGATCGGGTCTTTTGAAAAGGCCAGGATGGTCGGCCCCTTCATCAGTCCCGAAAGCTGTTCGGCGTCGGTATCCTTGAGTGCGAGCTGTGCCAGCTTGTTTTTGGCCACCTTCACGGACCCACCGGCGTCTTTCACACGCCTGCGGAAATCCGCGGATTGAGCGGCCACCATGCCGGTGTTGTGGGCGACAACCACCAGGCCCGTGCTTTTCAGCACGCCATGAAGGTTGTCGATGAGCTCACGTTTCGCGGCTCTATCCACGTCTCGTCTCCTTGGTGCGTGGCTTCATTTGCGAAGCCGCGCGGGTTGCACCTTGCCGCCCTGCCCATGCGGGCTTGGCGACGCTTGGTCTGTCCTTGTGTCCGTGGACGCTAAGCGCGGCACGGTGCTGACCCAGAAGGTTCAAACCGTCTTGCGGGGTCGCCCCCGAAATCCGGCGCAACTTCTGTCTCATGCGGGCTCGTTCGATTTAGGCGTCACCCCTGATGAGGAGGCTCGGCACCCGCAATCTCGGACAGTGCTGGAGCGACACATTGCTGCCCGCTCCAGGGTTTTCCGGGTTGCCCCGGAATTCGTGTTTTGCGATCAGGCGATCGGACCTGTCGAAACGGTCGTGGGATCGAGCTTCAGGCCCGGCCCCATCGTCGACGACAGCGACACCTTCTTCAAATATTTGCCCTTCGCTCCGGTCGGCTTGGCCTTCACAACGGCATCGACGAACGACTTGATGTTCTCGACCAGCGTCGTCTCCGTGAAGCTCGCCTTGCCGACGCCGGCGTGAATGATGCCGGCCTTCTCGACGCGGAACTCGACCGAGCCGCCCTTGGCGCCCTTGATGGCGCTTGCGACATCCATCGTGACCGTTCCGACGCGCGGGTTCGGCATCAGGTTGCGCGGACCCAGGATCTTACCCAGGCGCCCAACCAGACCCATCATGTCCGGCGTCGCAATGCAGCGATCGAAGTTGATCGTCCCCTTCGAGACGATCTCAACCAGATCCTCCGCGCCAACGATGTCAGCACCGGCGGCCTTTGCTTCTTCCGCCTTCGCGCCCTTTGCGAACACGGCGACACGCGCCGACCGGCCCGAGCCGTTCGGCAGGTTGCACACGCCGCGCACGACCTGATCGGCGTGCTTGGGATCGACGCCCAGGTTCATGGCGATTTCGACCGTCTCGTCGAACTTCGCTTTCGCCCGTGCCTTGATGATCTTCACGGCTTCATCGACCCCATAGGCTTTGCCCGGCGGCAGACCTTCCTTGC
>CADECN010000273.1 GCA_902825785.1 uncultured Hyphomicrobium sp.
CGAAGCCGATTGCGAGTTGCGCGATGCTCGTCAACGATCTGCCGCCAAACAAGGACGGCTCGGCTAAAATCGTAAGCACGAGTTCGCCGCTCGTCAAAAAGGCGCGCGAAGGGGTGATGGAGTTCTTGCTCATCAACCACCCGCTGGACTGCCCGATCTGCGATCAGGGCGGCGAATGCGACCTGCAGGACCAGGCCATGGCGTTTGGCCTTGGGGGCTCGCGCTACCAGGAAACCAAGCGGGCGGTCGAGGAGAAGAACATCGGTCCGCTCATCAAGACCATGATGACACGCTGCATCCATTGCACGCGCTGCGTTCGCTACATGACGGAGGTGGCGGGCGTCGAGGAATTGGGCCTGATCTCGCGCGGCGAGGATGCCGAGATCACCACCTATCTGGAAAACGGCATCCTGTCGGAAATGAGCGCCAATGCCGTCGATTTGTGCCCTGTCGGGGCCCTGACGCACCGGCCGTGGGCGTTCAACGCACGGCCATGGGAGCTCACCGGTACCGAAACGGTCGATGCCATGGACGCGGTTGGATCTGCGATCCGCGTCGACACGCGCGGGCCGACGGTGATGCGCATCCTGCCGCGCAACAACGACGCGGTGAACGAGGAATGGATTTCCGACAAGACGCGGCACATTGCTGACGGGCTCAAGACGCAGCGGCTCGACCAACCGTACGTGCGCACGAATGGGCGGCTCGAAGCTGCGAGCTGGGATGCGGCGCTCGCGCTCATCGGTGACAAGCTTAAGGCGGCGGCGCCCGGCAAGGTTGCGGCAATCGCGGGCGACCTTGCGGGAGCGGAAGAGATGTTCGCGCTCAAGGATCTGCTGACGCGGCTGGGTGTAACCTCGCTCGATTGCCGGCAGGCGGGTGACAAGCTCGATCCGAAGCTCGGCCGTGCGAGCTACGTCTTCAACACGACCATCGAGGGCATTGAGCAGGCGGACGCTATTCTGATCGTGGGCTCGAACGCGCGCGTGGAGGCTCCTATTCTCAACGCGCGCGTCCGCAAGCGCTGGCGTGCGGGCGGCTTGAACGTCGGGCTCATCGGAGTGCGCGCCGACCTTACCTATCCCTACGACTACCTGGGCGCCGGTCCCGATACGCTGCAGCAGATCGTAAGCGGCAAGCACGCATTCGCCGAGATTCTGAAGGCGGCGAAGAAGCCGATGGTTATCGTCGGCCAGGGCGCGTTCGCGCGCGCCGACGGGCTTGCGATCCTGTCGCTGGCGGCGCGTCTCCAGCTTGCGGTTTCGGCCGGCAAGGATGGCGCGTGGAACGGGTTCAACGTGCTGCATACCGCAGCAGCACGTGTCGCGGGGCTCGACCTCGGCTTCGTACCCGGCAAGGGCGGGAAGGATATTGCCAGCATCCTTTCGGGCGGAATGGACGTCGTCTATCTGCTTGGCGTGGATGAATGCGACTTGTCGGGCCTCAACTCCTCGTTCGTGATCTACCAGGGTAGCCACGGCGATGCAGGTGCGCTCGGCGCAGATGTCGTTCTTCCCGGCTCAGCGTACACCGAGAAGTCGGCGACCTACGTCAATACGGAAGGGCGCGCTCAGCTGAGCGTAAAGGCGGCGTTCGCGCCAGGCGAAGCCAAGGAAGACTGGGCCATCATTCGTGCGCTGTCGGCGAGAGCCGGACAGACGTTGCCCTATGACACGCTCGCCCAATTGCGCGCGGCCATGTACAAGTCGGCGCCCCAGCTCGCGGCGCTCGATACGGTGGAGGCGCGGTCTGTGACCGGGCTGGAGACGCTCGCGAAACTCTCGGCGTCGACCTTAAACGAGCCGTTCGCTCCGGCGATCACCGACTTCTATCTTACCAATCCAATTGCGCGTGCTTCTGCGGTGATGGCCGGCATGAGTGCGCTACGCGTGGCGCGCGACCAGAAACTGAGCGCGGCGGAGTAGGCGATGCTGGAAACCTTCTCCACCTTCATGACCGACTATGGTTGGACGATCCTGTCGCTGATCGGCTTGTCGGCGCTGCTGCTCGTTTCGCTTCTCATCATCATCGCGTTCCTGCTGCTCATGGACCGCAAGGTTTGGGCGGCTGTGCAGTTGCGGCGCGGCCCCAACGTCGTCGGCGCCTTCGGCCTGCTGCAGTCGTTCGCCGACCTGATCAAATTCGCGCTGAAGGAACCGATCATTCCGGCCGGCTCCGACAAAACGGTGTTCCTGCTCGCTCCGCTCGCCACTGCGACGTGCGCGCTGGCGGCCTGGGCGGTGATCCCGGTCAACGAGAATATCTGGGGCAAGTGGGTGATCTCCGACATGAATGTCGGCGTGCTCTATCTGCTCGCGATCTCGTCGCTCGGCGTCTACGGCATCATTATGGGCGGATGGGCATCGAATTCGAAATATCCGTTCATGGGCAGCCTGCGGTCCGCTGCGCAGATGGTGAGCTATGAGGTCTCGATCGGCCTCGTCATCATCTGCGTGCTGCTGCTGGTCGGATCACTCAACATCACCGACGTTGTGAATTCGCAACGCGCGGGCATCGGAACACGTGCGGGACTTCCGGCTTCGCTCGTCGACTGGAACTGGCTGGTCCTGTTCCCGATGTTCATCGTGTTCTTCATCTCGGCGCTGGCCGAGACGAACCGGCCGCCGTTCGACCTCCCCGAAGCCGAGTCGGAGCTCGTCGCCGGGTTCATGGTGGAATATTCCTCGACGCCGTACTTGCTGTACATGCTGGGCGAATACGTCGCGATCGTCACCATGTGCGCGATGACGACGATCTTCTTCCTCGGCGGCTGGCTGCCGCCGCTCGACGTGTGGCCGCTCAATGCGGTGCCCGGCATCCTCTGGTTCATCGGCAAGTGCGTTGTCGTTTTCTTCATGTTCGCGATGGTGAAGGCGTTCGTGCCGCGTTACCGCTACGATCAGCTCATGCGCCTTGGCTGGAAAGTGTTCCTGCCGCTCTCGCTGCTGATGGTGGTGCTGACAGCGTCCGTACTCCACTTCGGAGGGTTCGCGCCATGACGCCGCAAATCATCGGCTTGTTGATCGGTGGCGCGTTGGGCGTCGTCAACTGGTTCGTTCTGAAAGCGCTTGCGGGCCGGGTCGAAAAGCCGGAGAGCAAGCGCGTTCTGGGCATCGTCGGCGGGCTCGACCTCGTGATCCTGCCGGTTATCGGCTATCTGATCGGTTTGTTCGTCTTCGGTGAGCCCGCAACGGGAGCGGCACCATGAATATCGCGCAAGGCATCAAGTCCCTCTTCCTCGTCGAGTTCGTGAAGGCGTTCGGCCTCTCGATGCGTTATTTCTTCACGCCGAAGAAGACGCTCAATTACCCCTACGAAAAAGGGCCGCTCAGCCCGCGCTTCAGGGGCGAACATGCGCTGAGGCGCTATCCAAACGGTGAGGAGCGCTGCATCGCTTGCAAGCTGTGCGAGGCAATCTGCCCGGCGCAGGCGATCACGATCGAAGCGGGGCCGCGCCGCAACGACGGCACGCGCCGGACCACGCGCTACGACATCGACATGACCAAGTGCATCTATTGCGGGCTGTGCCAAGAAGCCTGTCCGGTAGACGCCATCGTCGAGGGGCCGAACTTCGAGTTCGCGACCGAGACGCGGGAAGAGCTTTTCTACGACAAGGAGCGGCTGCTTGCGAACGGCGACCGCTGGGAGCGCGAGATCGCGACAAACATCGCGCTCGACGCGAAGTACCGGTAGGCGGGGTCAAATGGCGGCGGCGGCGTTCTTCTATCTCTTCGCGGTACTCGCGATCGCGTCGGCGGCGATGGTCATCGTCGCCAAGAACCCCGTGCATGCGGTGCTGTTCCTGATTCTCGCGTTCTTCAATGCGGCGG
>CADECN010000274.1 GCA_902825785.1 uncultured Hyphomicrobium sp.
CGGCGAAGTAGAGGGTAAAGTCGTCGTAGGTTCTGAACGCGAGCACCGCCAGCCCGATCAGCATCAGGGCCCAGACAATACGATTCCAACGGCCTAAAGGCATTCCGCTAGAGCTTTTCCGGACACGTTCGAGCCAGCCGCACGCCACTCATGTGAGCGCGGCAACCCGAAACGACAAGGGATCGCCGTCACTCCGGCTTCAGTGGGTCCAATTGCCGACGCGGCCGAAGCGGAAATTGTCGGCGTAAGATTTGCGGATCGGCTTGCGCGGTTTGGGCTCGACGACGGTATAGGCGAGACCTTCGCGGGTGGCGTACGCGATTGCCTCTTCCTTGGTGTCAAATTCGAGTCGGACCTGAGCCTTGGTGTCGGCCGAGCTGATCCAGCCCATCAACGGTTCGGGGGCGCTTGGCGACTCGGGTTCGAACTCCAGCAGCCACTCGCGCGTGCGCGCTTCGCCCGACTGCATCGCGGTTTTTGCTGGCTTGAAGATGCGAACGGCCATCGGCTTCATCCCTCGTGGCGATGGGTTGCTGTTAGCTCGTCCGCGATCGGCTGTCAAAATGGTGCGTTGGCGCAGCGATGCGTCCGCAATCAAACGCGGTCTCGGCAGTCGCCCGAAAAACCTATAAACAGGTCGTGTGGCCACATAGAACGAGAACGGCCGCGTGATCCCTTAGATGGAGATGGTTTCGTCATGGGCATACGGCTCGGCTACTTTCTGCTCGGTGCGGCGGTTGCCTCCGTCGTCTGGCTGGTCGTCCTCAACGCCATCGACGCCGAGTTGCTGCGGGCGTTTCTTGGGCTTGGCGGTCAATCCTGACCATGGCGCGCGATTCGGCCTTTGCGACCTTGTTGGCGCTCCGCATTCGCCGCGCAATGACCGTCCTCATGTTGTGCGCCGGTATCGCGATCCTGGCAGCGCCGGAAGCGCACGCGCAAGAGCCATCCCCGCAACTCCCTGCCTCTGCTGCCGATACGCAGGTTGTCGCCATTCCCGAACTCAAGGCGCGACTCGACGCGATGGCTTCGCCGCCAGGTCGGTTGGTGCGCGGTGTCGCCATCGCCGGCTTCAAGTTTCTGCCGCGCCTCTATGCGGCGCAAGGATACCGACTGCTATGGACCGATGCGGGGCGCATCGAGCAATTGAGGGAACAGGTTCGGCGCAGCTGGGAAGACGGCCTGCTGGCCAACGACTTCCACGAGGCGTTCGTCTCGTCGCACAAGCCGCCAAGTGCCGCCGACACAGCCGCGATTGAGGGCGACATCATTCTGTCGGACGCCTTCGTGCGCCTGCTCTATCAGCTCTATTTCGGCAAGGTCAGTCCCAACAGCCTGGACGCGGATTGGAACTTCGCACGCCCGATGCTTGCGGACGATCCGCTGCAGACCATATCGGCGGCCATCGCAGCGGGCGACATCGCGCAGCTGGTGGAGAAGGCTAAGGTCGATCACCCGTATTACCGTTCGCTGAAGGCGACTTTGCAGGCCTATGCTCAAATGGACACGAATGGCGGCTGGAGCGCCATTCCTGACGGCGCGGCCATCAAACTCGGCGCGTCCGACCCGCGCATGGCGGCGCTGCGCAATCGTCTCGTGATTACTGGCGAACTCGATGCCGGCGGGGATATGTCGTCCGAAGTCTACGACGAGACGGTCTCGGCCGCGGTCGCCAAATTTCAGAAAAGCCACGGGCTGGAGGCGGACGGCGTGCTCGGTGCCAAGACACTTGCCGAACTCAACGTGCCCGTGGCGACCCGTATCGATCAGATCCGCATCAATTTGGAGCGCGGACGCTGGGTCCTGCGCGGGCTCGGACCCGACTTCGTCGCGGTCAATATCGCCGGTTACTATCTGCGTCTCGTCTTCGACAGCAAGCTGGTGTGGGGAACGCGCGTCATCGTCGGACGCTCCTATACAAAAACTCCCATTTTCACCGGCGATATGAAAACGATCGTCTTCAATCCGGACTGGGCAGTACCGCGCAGCATTGCCCGCAACGAGCTGTTTCCGAAGGCCAGCGCCGATCCCGCCTATGTCGCGGCCAACAGCTACGTGCTGAAGGGCGCAGAGGGTACGGCCGATCCGGCGATGCTCAACTGGGAGCAATATACCGCCGCGACTTTCCCTTACACGTTTGTGCAGCAGCCAGGGCCGAAGAACGCGCTCGGCCTCGTCAAGTTCCTCTTTCCCAATAAACATAACGTCTACCTTCACGACACGCCGAGCCGAGGTCTCTTCGCCCAGTCGGGGCGTTCCTTCAGCCACGGCTGCATTCGTGTGCAGGACCCGCTGAAGCTTGCCGAGCTCATCCTTGGCAATCGCTTGGGCTGGGACCGGGCAAAGATCGACCGCATCGTCGCTGCCGGCAAGATGTCGGGTGTCACGCTCACCAAGCCGCTGCCCGTCCTGCTGCTATATTGGACGGTCGATCCGGAGTTCGACGGCAGCGCGCGCTTTTATCCGGATATCTATGCCCGAGACGGCAAGTTGCTCTCGGCACTTAACGCCGCGTTCAAACCAAGCGTGAATTGAATTACCTCTTGCGCTTCATCTCTTTTCCCGTCCCGACCGGTCTTTGTTTCGAATGCCCGCGGCCAACAGCATCGTCGATCTGGTCGGCAACACGCCGCTGTTGCGGTTGCGGCGCGCGTCCGAAGAGACCGGATGCGAGATCCTCGGCAAGGCGGAGTTCATGAACCCCGGCCAATCCGTCAAGGATCGGGCCGCGCTGTTTCTCATCAACGACGCGCTGAAGCGCGGGACGGTCCGGCCGGGCGGAACGATCGTCGAGGGCACCGCCGGCAATACCGGCATCGGGCTTACGCTCGTGGGCAAGCATTTCGATCTTCGTACCGTGATCGTCATTCCCGTCACGCAATCGCAGGAAAAGAAAGATGCGCTGCGCATCCTCGGCGCTCGACTTGTCGAGGTGCCGGCGGTTCCCTACGCCAATCCCAACAACTACGTGCACTATTCAAAGCGTCTGGCGGACGCGCTTGCGCAAAGCGAGCCCAACGGCGCGGCATGGGCCAACCAGTTCGACAACCCGGCCAACCGGGACGGACATGCGGCCACGACCGCGGCGGAGATCTGGCTTCAGACCGATGGCGCAATCGACGGTTTCGTCGCGTCCGTCGGCACGGGGGGAACGCTTGCGGGCGTTGCCAAGGGGCTGCGGGGGCGGAACGGAAAAATTGCCGTCGGACTGGCCGACCCGCCCGGGGCGTCTCTTTATTCCTACTACAAGACCGGAGAGCTGAAGGCTGAGGGGGCGTCGATTACGGAGGGCATCGGGCAAAGCCGCATCACCGCCAACTTGGAAGGGTTCCGCCCCGACCATGCGTTCCAGATTCCCGATAGCGAGTCGGTCGCCATCACGCATCAATTGCTGGAAGAGGAAGGCATTTGCGTTGGCGCATCGACGGGCGTCAATGTCGCAGGCGCGATCCGCCTCGCGAAGGAACTCGGACCCGGCAAACGCATTGTGACGATCCTTTGCGATCATGGGCTGCGCTACCGGTCAAAGCTGTTCAACCCGGAATTCCTACGTTCCAAAGACCTTGACGTACCGGCCTGGCTGGAAGAGGCGGCGCCGTTGCCGAGCATGTTCGTCTAGCGCGCCGCGTTGAGCGCCGGCACCGAGAAAGACGGCTTCCAATTCATTCCGATGACACGCTATCCTTAGCCCTGGGGGAACCGCCGTAATGAGCACACTTGATAAGGGCGCGTCCGCAGCAAGGCTTTGCGCGCATGAGCTATGATGTCGTGCGCGACGGGTTGGAGCGGACTCAGGTCATCACGTATTTCATGGCCACAGTT
>CADECN010000275.1 GCA_902825785.1 uncultured Hyphomicrobium sp.
CAGCACGAATATCGCGAGTGACTTCCATTCCGCCGCATAGGACGCGAGTACATAAAGCGCGGCACCCAGCACGAAGAAAATGAAGTAGGTTGTCTTGCGGCCGAGGTTGTCGGACGAAGACGCCCACACGATGCGGCCGAAGATGTTGAAGAGCGAAATGAGGCCGACGAAGCCTGCCCCGACCGCGGCGGCCTTGGCCGCAAGCACAGCATCCTGTTTCATGAGTTCATAGGTGACGCCCGGCGCGCCGGCAAGCGCACCGCCAAACGTTTCCTGCAGCATGGGCGAGGCGGCGCCGATGATCCCGATTCCCGCCGACACGTTCATGCAGAGCACGATCCATAGGAGCCAGAACTGCGGCGTCTTATGGGCATCCTTCAGATGCACGTTCTTGGATGTGATCATCGCGTTGGTCGCCACCGGCGGCTTCCATCCCTCCGGCACCCAGCCCGACGGCGGCAGCCGATAGCTGAAAGCGCCAATCAGCATGAACGCGAAGTAGATGACGGCCATCGTAACGAACGTCTCCCAGACGCCGACATCGGTCGCGGTCTTGAAGTAGTCCATGAGAGACGTCGCAAGCGGAGAGCCGATCATCGCGCCGCCGCCGAACCCCATGATGGCCATACCGGTCGCCATGCCGCGCCGGTCCGGAAACCACTTGATGAGCGTGGAGACTGGAGAGATGTAGCCGAGCCCGAGGCCGATACCGCCAATAACGCCGGACCCGACCCACAGCATCCAAAGCTGATGCAAGTGGACGCCGAGCGCTGAGATCAGAAGGCCGCCGCACCAGCATAGCGCCGCCACGACGCCGGCCTTGCGCGGCCCGGCCCGTTCCAGCCATCCTCCCCAGATCGCCGCCGATACGCCGAGCAGAACGAAGAAGAACGTATACATCCAGCCGAGGTCGAACTGGCTCCAGTTGCAGTCGGCGGCGGTCAACGCGCGTAGCGTTCCGGCCGCCTTTTCTGCGAAGGTGACGGCGCCCGCCGAGCACTCGGGCAGCGGTTTGCCGTCGGCGCCGATCAATGCCGCCTGCAGGGGTTTCCAAAAAACCGAAAATCCGTAGGCCATTCCGATGCAAAGATGAATGGCGAGTGCGGCGGGTGGCACCATCCAGCGATTGAAGCCTGCCGTAGCGATGATCCGCTCCCGATCGAGCAGACCCGGTGATCCAGCCCCCGAGGCTGATCCTGCAACCGACATGTGCGCTTCCCCGTGACATTAGACTTTCGTTTTGGTTGCGGCTATCTCGCACGGGCCTTGCGCCACAATCAACCAGCGCCGCATCGTCGGCGGATCAGCCACGATTGCGGCACATCACACGGCGCACTAGGGAGGGTGTCATACGACCGGATGCCAGCGAGCGAAGTCGCGGTGCCGAGACTTCCACTCGAAATTTGCCTCCGAATATGGCAGGTAACGATGATGTGCGCCGTCGGATGTGCCGAGGCCACCGCGTCATGATCCCGTAGCTCAGTTGGATAGAGCATCTGCCTTCTAAGCAGAGGGTCGCAGGTTCGAATCCTGCCGGGATCGCCACTCGCGCCACCCAAACCTCACACGTGAACGCCGCGGACGGATATTCACGTGCGAGCCGTGCTCGGTTGGGCGCAATATTTGGTTAAGAAGTTCAAATTACTTTGCGAGCAACTATTTCAAAGGTTTGATTCCAGTTCTGGCGATCGTGTTCCTGGAAAAGGGGCTACCAATAATGATGTTCTTCAATAAGAAGTCACCGATCGCAAGCAATGCGCCCAACTTGGAAACTGAGAACCTTCGGCACCGCGTTGCACTTCTAGAACATGCAGGCGCCAAACTCGATCTCGAGATCAAGAATTTGAAGGAGCGATCCGATCTTCTGGACGACGCCTGCGGCGTCGGCCTGTGGGAAGCGCTACTGCACAATGGTGATGCCATGCATGCGCAGAGCGTCTGGAACTGGTCGCCCGAATTCCGCCGCCTGATCGGATACGAGACCGAAGTCGAATTTCCCAATATCGTGCAGTCCTGGGCCGATCGGCTCCATCCGGACGACGCTGCGCCGACGTTTGCCACCTTTGCCCGGCATCTCGCGGATAAAACGGGCCGCGCGAGATACGACGTCACCTATCGCCTGAAAGTGCGTGACGGATCCTATCGCTGGTTTCGTGCGACCGGTGGCAGCCGGCACGCGGCCGACGGCACGACCATAAGGGCTTGCGGATCGCTGACGGACATCCACAATCAGAAAATGTCCGAATTGGCCATTGCGGCGGAGGCCGAAAGCGACCGGTTCATCATTGCCTGCCTGAAGGCCGCCTTGGGCAAACTCGCAGATGGCGATCTAACGGTCCAGATCGATGTCGCGCTTCCGGAAAAAGCACAGGGACTGAAAGCGGACTTCAACACCGCGATTGCCCGGCTGAGCGAAGCGATGAGCGCAGTTACGGAGGATGCCCAAACCATCCGGTCGGGAACGTCGGATATAAGCGCCGCCGCAGACGATCTATCGCGCCGGACCGAGGAACAGGCTGCGTCCCTGGAAGAAACAGCGGCAGCCTTGGCGGAGATCGCCAACACCGTGAACAGGACCGCCGACGGCGCCAACGAGGCGCATAGCGCCGTGGTCTCCGTAAAGGGCGACGCCGAGAAATCCGGGATCGTGACGCGCAATGCGGTCCAGGCCATGTCCGAGATTGAAAAGTCTTCGCACGAAATCTCGCAGATCATCGGCGTCATCGACGAGATCGCGTTCCAGACCAACCTCCTGGCGCTGAACGCCGCGGTCGAAGCGGCGCGAGCCGGAGAGGTCGGAAGGGGCTTTGCCGTCGTCGCCGGAGAGGTACGCGCGCTCGCTCAGCGTACGGCCGACGCAGCCAAGGACGTCAAGAAACTGATCTCGTCGTCATCAAGCCAAGTCGGCAAGGGCGTGGAACTCGTTGGCGAGACCGGAAAGTCGTTTGCTCGGATCGCCGAGCAGATCACCAGGGTCGACCATCTCGTCGCGGCGATCGCCTCATCCGTCCAAGCGCAGGCCGCTAGTCTGCAACAGGTCAATATCGCGGTGAACCAGATGGATCAGGTCACCCAGCAGAACGCCGCGATGGTGGAGCAGTCGACTGCCGCGTCACATTCGCTGGCCGACAAAGCGGGTCACTTGGAAGATCTCATGACACGTTTCACGGTGCGATCCGTGTCAGAGACATCGGCCAGCCGGCACCGCGACGACCGAAGCGAAGCGGGAAGGGGCGGTTCGGTCCAGAAAATGCGGCGCAGCGCGGGCCGCGCCGCTTAGGTCGACACTTGCACATAGTCGTCGATCTGGACTCCTAATCCGCTTGACTTTTGCACGCCGGCCGGAGTTGCGCGGCGGCGCCCCTTACGACGCGAGCGTGCGCGCGCACCTTAAGTCGCCAACGACCGCATTTCCGGCTTTGCGGTGCGGCAGGTGCGCGCGACACCAAGCGCCGCCACGTCATTGACCAGTTCCCCGGTTCAAATTGAGCGACGGACACGGACATGTCCGCGCGTTAACGGGCTTGATGGGGGCGAAACCATGACGACACGTTTCCTCAATTGCCTCACCTGGGCATCGGTCACGGCGCTCGCCGCCTTGGCTTCGGTCACGCAACCGGCGGCCGCGCAGCGCTATCCGCAATGGTCGCCGCAATGGGGCGACCCGTGGGATGGACCAAGCCCGCCGCGTGGCCTCGATCGCTACGGCGATCCGCGCGATGATCGCTACCAAGAGCGCCAGGGTGACGATGAGGGGGAGGCGCGGCCTGCACCGCGCGCCCGCTTCGGCCGGCCGCGCGACAATAGCTT
>CADECN010000276.1 GCA_902825785.1 uncultured Hyphomicrobium sp.
ATCCGGGAAACAATTGTCGAGAACCGGTTCATGCATGTGCAGGAGCTGGCTCGCCGCGGCGCCGACATCCACCTGCATGGGGATACGGCAACGATCAAGGGTGTTAAGGCGCTGAAGGGCGCACCCGTGATGGCAACCGATTTGAGGGCCTCGGTATCGCTCGTCATCGCCGGTTTGATGGGCGAGGGAACCACAACTATCAACCGCGTTTACCACCTCGACCGCGGCTTCGAGCAGCTTGAGCAGAAGCTTGGACGTTGCGGTGCTGAGATCGAGCGCGTCACGACCGGCTGATCTGTCCAAGCCGGTCTTGCGCACCCGTTATTGCGCCCCGCAGTGGCGCTTTGTATCACTGCAATGCGCCGTCCGGAGCCTTGCCTAATCTGGACAGCGAGGGAGACATTTTCGGTCCATGCCGGATCTGAAGCTGATCGCGCTCGACGCGGACGATCTGGCCGTGCTGTCGGCCCACCTCCAGGATGCGATTTTCCGCGTCGGCGAGCTAGCCTATCTGCCGCGTGAGAAGCGCTTTGCCGCTATAGCCAACCGGTTCGACTGGCACGTGGCGCTGGGGCCGGCTCCCGGTATCAACAAGAAGGGCGCGAGCCGTTACGAACGGCGGCGCACGGGGCTCAGGTTCGAGCGCGTGCTGTCCGCCAAGGTTCATGGCGTGGATCTTAAGGACAAGAAAGCGGCGCTGGCTCTGTTGGCCGTTACGTTCGTGCCCAAGAACGGCTCGGAGACGCCGGAAGGCGATGTCACGTTGACATTTTCCGGCGGCGCCGCCATTCGCCTTCAGGTCGAATGCCTTGAAGCGGAGATGAAAGATCTGGGTGCGGCCTGGGCAGCGAAGAATTCGCCCCAGCATCCGGACGAAAAGAGCTGATCAGTTAGCGAGGGCCGGCACGTCCGGCAAACCTATCATGCCGATGCGGCTCAACAGCCGGGACGATGACTTCGAGCCGCGCTTTCAGGAACTCCTCGGCCTGAAGCGCGAGGTTTCGGTCGACGTCGATAACGCGGTTGCTGCCATCATTGCCGACGTTCGCGCGCGTGGCGATGCGGCGCTCATCGACCTGTCGCAGAAATTCGATGCCGTTGATCTGCCGAGCGTGGGGCTTGCGGTCAGCGCTAAGGAAGTCGACGAGGCAATCGCGCAATGTTCAAGCGAGGCGCTAGATGCCCTGACGTTTGCGCGCGACCGGATCGCCGAACATCACAAACGCCAGTTGCCGTCCGACGACCGCTACCGGGATGCTGCCGGTGTCGAGCTCGGTCACAGGTGGACGGCTGTCGAGTCCGTCGGCCTCTATGTGCCGGGCGGGCTCGCCTCCTATCCAAGCTCGGTATTGATGAATGCTGTGCCCGCTAAGGTCGCGGGCGTGCCGCGCATCGTCATGGTCGTGCCCGCGCCACGCGGCGAATTGAATCCGCTGGTTCTTGCCGCCGCGCGCCTCGCCGGCGTCAGCGAGATCTATCGCGTCGGTGGCGCGCAGGCGGTTGCGGCGCTTGCCTACGGCACGGAGACGATCAAGCCCGTGGTAAAAATCGTCGGCCCAGGCAATGCCTATGTCGCCGCCGCCAAGCGGCAGGTGTTTGGCGCAGTCGGCATCGATTCCATCGCGGGGCCGTCGGAGGTGCTTGTGATCGCGGACAAGTACAACAATGCCGACTGGATCGCGGCCGATTTGCTGGCGCAGGCCGAGCACGACACGGCCGCGCAATCGATCCTGATGACGGACGACGAAAAATTCGCGCGCGATGTGGAAGCGTCGGTGAGCCGGCAGCTCAGCACGCTGCCGCGCGGTAACGTCGCGGGCGAAAGCTGGAACCAGTTTGGAGCGGTGGTTGTTCTTGCCTCGCTCGATGAAGCGGCCGCACTCGCCGACCGGGTCGCAGCGGAGCACCTGGAGATCGCGACCGGCGACGCCGAAGCGCTTGCCGGGAAAATTCGCAATGCCGGCGCCATTTTCATTGGCAATGTCACGCCGGAGGTCATTGGCGATTACGTGTCGGGTTCAAACCACGTTCTGCCGACGGCACGCAGCGCGAAGTTTTCGTCGGGCCTTGGAGTGCTCGATTTCATGAAGCGGACGTCGATCTTGAAACTGGATGCCGCATCTCTTGCCGCGCTCGCGCCGGCGGCCATGACGCTTGCGCGCGCCGAGGGGCTGGAAGGGCACCGCCGTTCGGTCGAAATCCGCATCGGGCAATCGGGTTGAACCGCATGGATGCCACCAACCCACTGCCGTCACGTGACCGCCTGGTGGAGATCACGATCGATCACAGGTCTCTCGGGCGGAGCAATCCGAATATCGAGCATGAGCGCGAAGTCGCGATTTTTGACATCATCGACGGCAACGCGTTCCGCGTCGATGAGGTGGACGACGGGCCGTACAAAGCGAACCTTTCGGTCGTCGAGGACAAGCTGCTTTTCTACGTGACGTCCGAGGCGGGCGCAGAGGTCGCCCAGCACCATGTGCCGCTCACGCCGCTCAAAAGGATCATGAAGGACTACTTCATGATCTGCGAGTCCTACTACGAGGCGGTGCGGAGCGCGCCGCCGGCGCGCATCCAGGCGATCGACGTCAGCCGGCGAAGCCTGCACGACGAGGGCAGCAGTGTGCTGCGCGACAGGCTCGCGCCACGCATCTTGGTCGATGACGACACGGCCCGACGGCTGTTCACCCTTGTCTGTTCGCTGCACTGGAAGGGCTGACGGCTTGGCGGTTAGCGCCGGCGGCCGACAAGATACCAGCCCTGCTGCTGGCCAACGCCCTTGATCTCCAGCGTACCGCGCTCTTGCAGCACAAAATCGCCTCTAAGGGCTTCGTAGCAGCGCGGACATACGAGAATTCGGCCGGGTTCGCTCGCCTGCTCCAGGCGGCTCGCGAGATTTACGGGATCGCCCCACACATCGTAGCTGAATTTTTTGGTGCCGATCACGCCGGCCATCATCGCGCCAGAGGCCATGCCGATCCGCAACCTTAGCGGTGCGCCTTCGCTGGCGCTGATGGCATCGGTGGCGGCGATCATGTCGAGCCCCATGGCGGCAAGGGCGGCGGTGTGATCGGCACGCGGGATCGGCACGCCGGACGCGACCATGTAAGCGTCGCCGATGGTCTTGATTTTCTCGACGCCGTGGCGCTGCGCCAGCGCATCGAACGCGACCACTAGCTTGTTGAGCAGCGCAACGGTTCGTTCCGGCCCGAGCCGGCGCGCCAGGGCGACGAAACCGGTGATGTCGGCGAACATAACGGATGCATCGGAAAAGCCGTCGGCGATCGTCTCTCCAGGTGACGCCTTCAGGCGTTCCACGATGCTATCGGGGAGCACGTTGCGTAGGACGGTTTCGGTTTCGGCCTTGGCTTTCTCGGCGAGGCTGAAGGCATAGTAGACGCAGGCGGCGATAAGGCCGAACGTCGTGACGGCGCCCTGGATATAGAGCGAACGCAGCATGTCGTCGTCGACACGCAGCCACGGGACGGAGCGGGGGTAGTTGAACCAGGGGTAGAGGTGGAGCAGCAGCGCCGCCACCCCGATGGCGATCACCAGCCACAGGCGGCGACGTTCGAAAATCACGAACGGCGCGGCGGCGGCGACGACATATTGCAGCGTGTTGCCGCCGGTCCTGCCGAAGTATGCGGCAAAGCCTACGAGAGCCCCAAATTCCGCGATCACCAGCAACAGGCTTCCCGCGACATCGTTGATGCGGTGCATGAGGGGGACGCAGGCAACAACGACCGCGAGGACGAGGTTCAGCACCACCACCGGATGCATTGCCGGATCGCCCGCGGCCGCAAG
>CADECN010000277.1 GCA_902825785.1 uncultured Hyphomicrobium sp.
CGGTGCTTGTTTCGACCCAGCTTATCGCGCCCGCCGCCCTCGCCGAACCCGCACCCCTGCCAACTGCCGAACCGTTCGTTGACGAAGCGGCCGTAAAGCCCATACCGGAAGTAGTGTCCGTCCCTCCGTTCGAACTTATCAAAGTCAGCGGCGGCAAGCTCGTCCTGCCCTGGGCCCTTGCTTTTCTTCCGGACGGCCGCATCCTCGTGACCGAGCGCGCGGGCAAGATACGAGTCGTCGAAGACGGCAGGCTCAGCAAACAAAGCATCACCGGCGTTCCGGAAGTGCTCACCGGCGGACATTCGGGCCTCTTGGACATAGTGCTCGACCCGAATTTCACGACCAACAGGCGCGTTTATTTATCTCACATGCACGGCACGCCGGATGCCGCCACGATCCGCGTCATACGAGCAACGTTGAGCGGTACGAAGCTCATCGACAAGCAAGTCATCTTTGCGAGCTCGCCTGCCGTCTCCGGCGTCGACCAGATCGGCGGGCGCCTCGCGTTCGGGCCGGACGGCTGCCTGTACCTCACCATAGGGGACAGAATGCAGCGCGAGCGCGCGCAAAACCTGATGGACCACTCGGGTACGATCGTCCGCTTCCGTCCCGATGGCAGCATCCCTGAGGACAACCCATTTGTCGGCCGCAGCGATGCGCTCCCCGAGATTTACACCTACGGCCACCGCAATCCCCAAGGCTTGACTATCGGTTCGACCGACGGCCGGCTTTGGGCAATTGAGCACGGGCCCTACGGCGGGGACGAGCTGAATTTGATTACACCGGGAGCCAACTACGGCTGGCCACTCGTGACATTTGGCATCGACTACGACGGCTCGAAAATATCTGACCTCACTTCAGCCCCTGGCCTTACAGACGCGATCCACACCTGGGTGCCGTCGGTCGCACCCTCAAGCCTGATTTCGCTCACGGGTGACGCCCCGCTCTCGGGCGGTCACGCTGGTTTTCTACTCGGATCGCTCTCTGGTGAAAGCCTCATACGATTACACCTGAGCGGAACACATATCATCAAGGAGCAGCGTTTCCTTCAGAGCAAGATTGGACGCATACGCGACGTCGGCCAGGCTCCGGACGGGACGATCTATCTTTTGACAGATGGTACGGAAGCGAGCCTTTATCGCCTGGAACCGTTGGGCGACGATATCGCGAGCAAACCGACGACACCGACGCGCCGTGCCCCTGTGGAGAAGCGCCGCCGAGGATAGCAGTTCTGGCGTTTACGTCCTCCGTTGCCCTGACTTGGGCGCTGTTGCTCGCGATAGCACGTCGATAAATCTCGCGCGCACGCCGCAGCACGAACCGGAGATCCTGCCTTGATCAACACCTTTGACGTGATCGTGGCCGGCGTCGGAGCGATGGGCGCACAAACGTGTTGGCACTTGGCAAGACGCGGCGCTCGCGTGCTCGGCCTCGACCGCTTCGATATTCCAAACACGCTCGGCTCATCGCACGGCGTGAACCGCATCATTCGCCTAGCCTACTTCGAACACCCGCTCTACGTGCCGCTATTGCGCCGCGCTTACGAAGTCTGGCGCGACACCGAAACGCGTTACGGCGAGCAATTGTTATTTGTAACAGGCTCGCTCGACGCCGGCCCAGCGGGCTCCGACGTTGTCTTGGGTTCCCTCGCAAGCTGCCGCGAGCATGGCCTCGCGCACGAGCATTGCGATGCGGCGGCGATCAAAGCGCGCTTTCCCGGCTATCAACTCCCCAACGGTTTCGAGGCCGTCTACCAGCCCGATGGTGGCTTCATCGCCAGCGAACGCGCCATCACCGCCGCCGCCACGCTTGCCATGAGCGCCGGAGCGGTTCTGCGCGCGCATGAACCCGTAGTCGAATTTGCCCCCATTGCCGGCGGCGGCGTGCGCGTAACGACGACACGGAATAGCTACGAAGCCGGCCGCCTCGTGATCTCATCCGGCGCTTGGATCGGCAAACTGCTTCCGCAGCTTGCCGCGCTATGCGTTCCTGAACGCCAGGCGCTCGGATGGTTCCAGCCCAAAAACCCGGCCCACTTTCGCTTTGGAGCGTTCCCGGTCTCGAACGTGAAAAGCGATGATGGCCACTTTTACCAGTTTCCCGTCTGGGGAGTGCCCGGCTTCAAGATCGGACTCTACCATCACTTGCGCGAGAGCGGCCCACCAGAAGCACTCTCGCGCGACGTCACGATCGCGGACGAGCAGGCGCTGCGCGCCGGTATCCGTCGCTTTTTCCCCGAAGCTGACGGTGACCTGCTCGCGCTGACGACGTGCATGTTTACCAACGTGCCCGACGGACACTTCATCATCGACGCACTTCCCGAATTTCCTGAGGTGATCGTCGCCTCGCCGTGCTCCGGTCACGGCTTCAAGTTCTCAAGCGTCATCGGTGAGGTCCTCGCCGACATGGCGACGGGCCAAACGCCGGCGTTCAACCTTCGACCCTTCGCACTTTCGCGCTTCGCGTGACCTACTCGATCAGCTTCGCGGTCCGCCCTTCGATCGCCAGGTCGGATTCGTCCTTGAGGTTGACGCCCGTGAGCTGCCGCTTGAACGCCTCGCTCGTCAGCCACGCCAGCTTAAACGCGGCGTCCCCATAGGAAAGACCTCGAACGCGGACGTTGGAAATGCAGTTGCGATCCGCGTCCTTGAGGCCGACACGGGGTGCCCACGTCAGGTAGACGCCGAGACTGTCGGGTGACGACAGACCGGGCCGTTCTCCGATCAGGACAGCGACCGCGCGCGCACCCAACATTTCGGCCACATCATCGCCCAATGCAACGCGTGCATTGTGCGCGAGCACGACCGGACCGATTTTCACGCCCTGCCGCTTGAAGTGCGGAAGAAGCGCAGACAGGAACGGCACAATGTTCGCTGCCACCGCTTTCGACGACAGACCGTCGCCGACCATGATAGCGATATCGGGCGCAGGTCCCGCAATCTTGCTCAGCACCTCGCGCGAGTGTGGGCTCAAACGCCGCCCGAGATCGGGACGACGCAGATAGGTGCCGCGATCCGCCGCACCGCTCTCGACCAGCACGGTTTCGAGGCCGAGCCCTCGGATTCCGCGGTCGATCTCTTCCCAGTCGAGCACGGTGGTGACGGCATCGCGTGCTTCTGCGTGCGCCAAGGAAAAGGCCAAGACCTCGCGCGTCGGCATTGCCGAGCCGGACCGGCCAAGACCGATACGCGCGTCGGTAAAGCGTCTCAAATTGTTCCAGGGATCAGGTGTGCTCATGGAGGCATCTCCGGGGGTAGGTCCGTCGCCGGGTGTCCCAGACGACGGACCAACTGCCATTCTACGTATCGCCTAAACCGGGCCTTCCTCGCCCGGTGCCGCCGCCACTAGATGGTGCCGGCTATAGAGCGCGAAGTATGCGACCAGGATCGCATAGACGATGGCTGCGTAGATCACCACGCTCGGGTCGACCAGGAAACCCGCCACGAACGCGAGGCACGCCAGCACGAAAGCGATGCCGGATGTGACAATACCACCGGGCGTTCGATAGGGTCTTGGCAGGTTGGGCTCGGCCAGCCGCAGCTTGATGTGCGATGCCATCATCAAAATGTACGAAAGCGTCGCGCCGAACACGGCGACGAGAATCAACAGGTCGCCCTGTCCGGTAAGCGACAACAGGAACCCGAGGATGCCCGGTACGATGATTGCAACCCACGGCGTCTGGCGCGCATTCGTCAGCGATAGAGCACGCGGCAGATAGCCGGCACGCGACATCGCGAAGATCAGGCGCGAGTAGCCGTAGATAAT
>CADECN010000278.1 GCA_902825785.1 uncultured Hyphomicrobium sp.
GAACAGGCCGACGTCGTGCTGGAACTGCCGCGCGCGAAAGAAGCCTGCCCGCACGGGCTCGCGCCGACAACCTCTACGACGATGCAACTTGCGCTCGGCGATGCGCTTGCGATTGCACTTCTTGAGGCGCGCGGCTTCACGGCGCACGATTTCAAAGAATTTCACCCCGGCGGATCTCTGGGCGCCAACTTAAAGTATGTTTCCGACATCATGCACAAAGGCGACCGCCTGCCATTGTTGCCGGCGGGTGAGGCGATGACCTCGGCGCTTGTCACGATGACGGAGAAGAGCCTCGGCTGCGTCGGTATTGTCGACAGCAAGGGTCGGCTCGTCGGCGTCATCACCGATGGCGACTTGCGCCGTCACATGGGCGAAAAACTGCTTACGGCACGCGTCGAGGAGATCATGACGCGCAAGCCCAAGACGATTGCGCCAAGCCTGCTTGCTTCGGCTGCGCTCGAACTCATCAATACGTCGCGGATCACGGCGCTGTTCGTGGTCGACAAGGGAAAGCCCGTCGGTATCGTGCACGTGCACGATCTTCTGCGCCTAGGGGTTGCCTAAACTTTTCCCGCTCTCAGCTTTCGGAATTGGCGACAACGAGCGCCGTGCCGTCGACGCCGGTGACCTCGACGCTAGCGCCGCGTGGAGCATCCTCGCCGCGTGCGATCCAGACCGTGTCATCGACACGGACCCTGCCACTGCCGTTCACGATGGCATCCTCGACCTTCACCCGTCGGCCGATATACTGCGAGCCGCGCACATTCAAATTCGGCTGGTCGGAGCGGGCGTGATCGCCGCGGTTCGAACGGCTCACAATGACCGCAGTAACGAACGCCAGCGCCGTGAACAGAATGAGCTGCCACTCCCACGCCATCGGCACGAGAAGCGCGATGGCTCCAACGACGGCGGCGGCGACGCCAAACCACAGGAAGTGGATGCCCGGAATGATGGTTTCGAGCACCATCAGCAGAACGGCCAGCGCGAACCACAGCCAGACGCCCAGCCGTTCGAAGAGTGCAGCGATCAATTCCATGGACCTACCCTGTCATTGGTCTGCGTCGGCATCAATTAGGCGCGCGGAACGGTCGGCGTGCGGCCGGGCTGCCTAGGGGGCTGCTCACCGCTGCTAAAGGCTTCACCCGCGATCTGAGCGAGACCGCCGAGCGAGCCAATCACCGACGATGCTTCAAGCGGCATCATGATAACCTTCTGGTTAGGCGCCTTCGCAAGCGACTCGAGCGCCTTCATGTACTGCAGCGCGACGAAGTAGTTGATGGCCTGAACGTTGCCCGAGGAAATGGCGTCCGACACCATCTGCGTTGCCTTGGCTTCAGCTTCCGCTCCGCGTTCGCGCGCCTCGGCATCCCGATAAGCGGCTTCGCGCCGGCCTTCGGCTTCCAGCACTACGGCCTGTTTCTCGCCCTCGGCCTTAAGAATAGCGGCGGCACGCAGGCCTTCCGATTCAAGGATTTGCGCACGCTTTTCGCGTTCGGCCTTCATCTGACGCGCCATGCTGTCGACGAGGTCGCGCGGAGGCGCAATATCCTTGATTTCGATTCGCGTGACCTTCACGCCCCACGCTTCCGTGGCGTGATCGACGACCTGGAGAAGCCGGGCGTTGATCTGGTCGCGGTTGGAGAGCAGGTCGTCCAAGTCCATCGAACCCATGACGGTACGGATATTGGTCATCGTCAGATTGATGATCGAATGTTCCAGCGCCTCGACTTCGTAGGCCGCTTTGGCAGCATTCAGGATCTGGAAGAAGGCAACGCCGTCAACGCGGACCATGGCGTTGTCGCGGGTAATGACATCCTGGCTCGGGATGTCCATCACCTGCTCTTTCATGTTCATCTGGTGCGCGACGCGCTCGATGACCGGCATCAGGAAGTGCATTCCGGGCGTCAGCGTGCGGGTGTATCGGCCAAGGTTCTCAACCGTGTAGTTGTAGCCCTGCGGCACGATCTTGATCGTGGACCAGAGCACCCAAATGGCGGCCGCCAGCAGAATAAAGCCGAATGATTCAAACCCGCCCATTGGCGCCTCTCCCCTGAATATGGTCTCGCGAATCGCAAATAAGCGCAGTCGGCCAGGATTTAAGGGCCAGACGCGAATAATTCGTAAATAGGTGGTTATCGCGCGCTATATTACGGCGCGATTTGAGCCTAATTGCGTTGCGATGGCGGCGGATAACGAGCGAAAATAGCGCGCAGCCGTGTCAGAGCCATCCTTGAAGCTCGCGGCGCACGATCGCCTCGATCACGTCGATTCCCTCTTGGCTATCATTCAGCGCCGGCAAATAGGCGAAATCCTTGCCGCCGTTAGATTCAAAAATGTGGCGGTTCTCTCCATTCAGCTCCTCGAGCGTCTCAAGGCAATCGGCCGAGAAACCAGGAGCGACAAGCGCCAGGCTTTTGGTGCCTTCGCGCGCCAAACGCTCAACTGTCATATCGGTATATGGCTGAAGCCACGGATCATTGCCAAAACGCGATTGGAAAGTCGTCAGCCAGCGCTCTTCGGCGATACCGAGTTTCTCGCGCAAGAGGCGCGAGGTCTTTTGGCACTGACAGTAATAGGGATCGCCCTTCGTCAAATATTTCTCCGGCATTCCGTGAAACGTGGCGATGATTTTTTCCGGCTCGAAGCTCAATTTCGCGAGGCTTTTTTTCATCGAGCGCGCAAGCGCGTCGATATACGCCGGATCGTCGTGGTAGCTCGGCGCAACGCGAACTGCCGGCTGCCAGCGCAGGTTCATCAGCGCGCGAAATGCCTGATCGCATGCGGTCGCCGTGGTCGCGGCGGCGTATTGCGGATAGAGCGGCAGAAGAAGGATGCGGTCGCAGCCCTGTTCTTGCAGAGCGCGAATTCGGCTCTCGGTCGTCGGGTTGGCGTAGCGCATCGCCCAATCGACGCGGAGGCGCGAATTTTGGTCAAGCCGGCGGGCGAGATGCTCGGCCTGGCTACGGGTGATCGTCTTAAGCGGCCCCTCGTCCTTCTCCTTGTTCCAGATCGTGTCGTAGTCGCGACCCTTGCGACCGGGACGGACGGTGAGGATGATCAGATTGAGGATTGGCCACCATTTCCATTTCGGCTCCTCGATGACGCGGGTGTCCGATAGGAATTCCTTGAGGTATCGACGCATTGGCCAATAGCTCGTGCCGTCGGGTGTACCCAAGTTCAGCAACAGGACGCCGACGCGGCCGTGCAATGCAGCTGGGTGATCTGCCGGGCAATAGCGGCGATCGGGGCCAAATTTGTCCGACTTCGGTAGCTCGTTCATTCCTTCACCTGAAACCGCAAGACGGTGTTGAGCTTAGCGGATCAGGCGCGGCGTTGCGACGAAGACTTGCCTTCTGCTTTGGGCGCGACCAGAGCGGGTGCCGAGGATCGTGCCTGGACGACCTCGGGAACGTGTGGCGCCTTTGTCGGCGCCGCTTCGGGTTCATTTGCCGACGCTGGCTGCTCGGGCGCGATTGGCACCACAGTGTCGGCCGGCTCGTCGCTTTCAAAGAACGCCAAAATGCCGGCGGCCTGCCAATAGGCCGCGACACGATCAGCGAACGCCCTGGGCTTTTCGGCGAAAAGGCGGTCGGCCTGTGCAAGGGTTGCACGCCGCAACCCGGCCTGATGATTGCGGCACAGTCGGCCAATCGCCTCGCTTTCATCCTCAGTCAGGGCGTCGGTTTCGTCGGCTGCGGCACGGAG
>CADECN010000279.1 GCA_902825785.1 uncultured Hyphomicrobium sp.
ACTGCTCGCAGTACAGCCCCGGCAGCAAGGAAGTCCGTTCCTGTATGCGCGCTGTCGGTGCCGGCCTGTCCAAGGGTTGCGTCTCGGCACTGATCGCCGACGGCGAAGTCTCGCAGGCCGAAGTGAGCCGCCGCCGCGCGGCCTCCCAGACCGCCTCCCGTTAAGTTAACGGCCACTGCCGCACGGCCAGGCCCGGGACACAAACGGTACCAAGTCTCTCCGCCGTTTCCGGCGCCCCGTCCGACAGCAATTGAAAGGCTCCGATCTCTAGTCGGAGCCTTTTGAATTTCTGGGCCGCTGACGTCGCGTCTGTAGCGTTCCCCCAGGAACAGCGGCGGGGCAGGGACACGCGTACTTCTGGTCTCAACGAAACGCGAGACCTGGAGACACCCCAATGACCATCCTTTCGAGCACCGCCGTCCTGAAAGCCGCCCTCGTTCTCGGTACGCTGGCCGTGACGTCCTTCCAGGCCAACGCTGTTGGTATGCGCACCCGCCTGGCCTGTGCCAGCGACTACTTCGCGCACTGCTCGCAGTACAGCCCCGGCAGCAAGGAAGTCCGTTCCTGTATGCGCGCTGTTGGGTCCGGGTTGTCCAAGGGCTGCGTCGCCGCCCTGATCGCCGATGGCGAGGTCTCCCAGGCTGAAGTGAACCGCCGCCGCTCGGCGTCGCAGACCGCCGCAAAGTGATTTCTCAGGCCGGTCTGGCGCGCTTCCTCGCAGCGTCAACCGTTGCCCGAGCCAAGTGAACCCGGCAAACAGTCTCCGTCGGTCGGGTTCGCTTCGCTGATGCTTCTCAGCTCCAACGCCGGTTGGACCACATCCACTGTTCCGGCGTCTCCCGCACCCAGTCCTCGAACTGCTTCGTCATCTCCGCCGTCGCAATTCGAACGTCCTCACCCTGATTGGCTGTTCGCGGCACCCGCAATTCTTTCAGTTCGATCTCGAACCGGCTGTCGGTGCCCCGTCGCACGCAGCGCGACATCCAAATGCGACCGCCGGTGCGGCGCGCGATCATGGCCGGTATCGCCACCGTTGGAGCGTCTTTGCCAAAAAAAGGTACCGGCAGCCCGGTGCTGTCGTAGAGATCGCAGACCAGACCGAGCCGGCCCCCACGCCGCACGTAGTCCATAATGGCGCGCGCGGTCCGCTGGCTGTCGCCGTGGTCGCCCTCGACGCGCCCTCGGCCGAACAACCCTCCCGGATAGAGATCCTTCCGCTGTTCGCGCAGGTAGCGGTCCACATAAGGGTTGTTGACGGAGCGGTAGACCGCGGCCGGGCTTGCACCAGCGATGGTCAACGGCCAGATCGCCAGTTCCCAATTGCCCAGATGGAGCGAGGCTCCAACGATCGGCCCGAGCTTGCCAGCGTAGCGATCAAAAACCTTCTGGTTGGCGATCTGAATGCGCGAAGGGTCGGCGATGATCTGATCAAGGCGCATCGTCTCGGCCATCACCCGGCCAAGGTTCTCCCAGTGCCTGAGCGCAATCTCGAGCCGCTCAGCCTCGGACTTCTCCGGAAATGCGACGGCAAGATTGGCGAGCGCGCGGTTGTGCCGCTTGGGGTTAACGCGTGGCGCGAGACGCCGCCACGTCCACGCTGCCGAGCGCACGGCGAAATTAAGCGGAACCATCCGGACGGTGCCGACGACGGCACGCAGCAACAGATACTCCAGCCGGAACTGGAGGTCGCGCAGGGGTGAAACCGGCTTCATGCGGGGATTTGGTGGGTGACAAACAGCACGCCCACGGTCATGCGCGGCCGGAGCCAAGCCCGTCAAGCGGCGAAATCGCCTTATCAAGCCCGGCATCGACGGAGCGCATGATGAGCGGAAGAGCTTCCGTAAGACCGATGCCCTCGCGCATCAGGTATCGCCGCAGAGGCCCGGAAACCGAAAGCGCGAATAATCCCGCTCCCCGCAACAGGTTCACCGGCAGATACGGAGATAGCAGCGACCGGTTCAGAAGGTCGACGCCCCAGACGCGCGACGTCACGTCGGGCCGTCGCGCAGTGTCGTAGCGCTCCATCACGGCTGTCGAACCGATGTCTTCGCCTTGAGCCCTGGCTGTGGCCGCAATCTCGGCAAGCGCGGCGCCATCGCGGAACGATAGATTGAGCCCCTGCGCCCCGATCGGCGGCATCACGTGCCCAGCTTCACCAATGAGCGCCACCCTATTGCGTGCGAAGGTTTTTGCGGTCTGACCCTGCAGCCGGAAGACTTGCCTGGGCGAAGAGGGGCCAAGCACCCCCAACAGTCCTTGGATGTGGTCCGCAAGTTCACCCAGGAACGCGGTGTCGCCGAGCTTCGCCAGTCGTGCCGCATTGTCGGGCGTCTCCACCCACACAAGACTCGATCGCCGCCCGGGCATCGGAACCACAGTCAGAGGACCTGTCTGGCAATGAAACTCCGTTGAAACGAAAGAGTGATCGCGGCTATGCCGGAATGTGGTGACGAGCGCTGCTTGATCGTAGCTCCAGCTTGAAAGCGCAATTGCAACGGCGTCACGCATTTTCGAGTGTCGCCCGTCGGCCGCCGCCACCAGGCTCGCTTCGATCATTTCACCTTCGCTTGTCGTTAGGCGAATGCCGTCGGCGATATGCTCAATCCCGGAAACACCGGCGGAAGCGATCCGTGTCAGCCGTCCGGCGGTCTGGCGCTCCAGAACCTCAGTCAGCAACGCGTTCGCGATGTTGTATCCGAAGGCATCAAGATCGATTTCTTGGGCGAGGAAGGTGATTTCGGGGGCCCTTAGCAGGGCCTGCTTGCTATCGACGAGGCGGATGGCCTTGAGCGGCGCCACGCCGGTTGCAAGCGCTTCCCAGGCTCCCAGCCTCTGCAAGAGGTTGACGGCTGGCGCCATCAGCGCCGCCGTGCGCGTGTCCTTCCGACTGGCAAACGGACCAACCAGGACCGTCGATAGTCCCATCTCGGCGCCGCACAACGCCGCCACCAGGCCCGACGGCCCAGCGCCCACGACGGCCACATCAAATCGGCATCTATCGGGAATCTGTCTGCTTTCCTGAGCCATTGGCCATTATCGTTGCCATCAAACCACACGCGCTTGGCGCTCGGTAGAGTGTTGCGTCAAAGGCACGCTTTTCACGGGGGACTGTCATGGACCTGATAAAAACGGCCGTTACCAGAGGGTTAAGTTCGCCGAAACCAAGTGCCCTGGGAGCACCTTGGTTTGAGGGGCACCGTGCGGGGGGAATGCTGCACGGGTTTGGCTGGGATCTAATTGGTGAGAGGGGAACCGATGTCATCGGTATCTACGTATCGTGTTGGCAAGTTGGCACTGTTGGCGGCCATGGGAATGTTTGCGGTTAATGTGGCTCCGGCCGCTGCTGCCGATCTTGGCGGCGACTGCTGCGCGGACCTGGAAGAGCGCATCGCGGAACTTGAGGCAACCGCCGCACGCAAGGGCAACCGCAAGGTCAAGCTCGAGATATCGGGCCACGTCAACGAGACGCTTCTGTGGTGGGACGACGGCACGGAGTCCAACATCGGCGTCTATACCAATGACAATTCGCGCACCCGCTTTCGCTTCAAGGGCGAAGCCAAGATCGACGCTGACTGGAAAGCCGGCTACCTGATCGAGATCGGCGTCCGCGCCGGCAACTCTAAGCGCTTTACTCAGACCGACGACAACGGTGAGGGCGGTCTCGATCTCCGCCACAACTACT
>CADECN010000280.1 GCA_902825785.1 uncultured Hyphomicrobium sp.
AACAATACTCTTCCGCTTCTAGGCCTTCTGTCCTCTGCAAATGTCGGCTCTCGACCGCGAGCCGCTCAATGCAGGACGCGACAACGCCAAGCGTCGCGAAATACATGGCGTGCCGGTCGCGCGGGATGACCTGGGTCGAGACCGGCTCAGGTGCGAGGCCCATCTGTTGCGCAACGTAAGTCTCAACGCGCGGGTCGATGTTCGCGAACGTGCCGACCGCACCCGAGATCGCGCATGTCGCAACTTCCTTGCGCGCCAATAGAAGCCGCTCGCGGCAGCGCGCAAACTCGGCGTAGGCGTAGGCGAGCTTGACGCCGAACGTGGTGGGTTCCGCATGAATGCCGTGGCTGCGCCCAATGGTGATCGTGTTTTTGTGTTCGAGCGCCCGCACCTTAAGTGCGGCGAGCACGCGATCGACGTCGGCTATCAGGATGTCGGCTGCGCGAACAAGCTGGACGTTGAGACAGGTGTCCAGCACGTCGGAGGAGGGCAGGCCCTGATGCACGAACCGCGCGTCCGGCCCGACGTGCTCGGCAAGGTGCGTTAAAAAGGCGATGACGTCGTGTTTGGTGACGGACTCGATTTCGTCGATGCGCGCCGTATCGAATTTCGCTTTCGAGCCAATTTCCCAAATCGTCTTTGCGGCGCTGTCCGGAATGATGCCCAATTGAGCGCAGGCGGTCGCCGCGTGCGCTTCTATTTCGAACCAAATTCGGAAACGCGTTTCCGGCTCCCAAATGCGGGACATTTCAGCGCGGGCGTATCTGGGGATCATCGAGCAGGGGTCCTTGGTGCGATGCGGGAGGCGTAGCAGAGACATCCTCCGGCATCAATCAAACCGGGCGTTTGCGCTGCCGCATGGACGACTTTTTCCAAGCAGATCGTTTGTGCAGCGCGGTTTA
Source organism: uncultured Hyphomicrobium sp. (assembly GCA_902825785.1). Taxonomy (GTDB): domain Bacteria; phylum Pseudomonadota; class Alphaproteobacteria; order Rhizobiales; family Hyphomicrobiaceae; genus Hyphomicrobium_B. The sequence continues at coordinate 903 of CADECN010000280.1, forward strand.
CAGACCGAAACCAAACGTGATGTACAGCATCCGTCGCCGCCCGTTGAGCGCCTTTAACCGATGCCAGTCCGGAATGGCGCGTGATTTGCTCCGGGGCAGCCCTGACGTTCACAAGGCATTCAGGGCAGTTCAGCAACACTCGCAATATTCGTTGCGCGAACCCGTTTTGGAGCATTCATTCGAGTGATGACGCAGATTATTCTGTATCGCTCGAAACAGCTGACCGATTCGGGCCAGGGTAGCGAAGCAAGGCCGGGCGGGATGGCCGCCCGAATTGAAACAACGCGGGAGACGCGAAGAATTATGGCTCAACAGATGGGCAGCGGGGACATCGCCGAGCTCGTACGGCAGATGGAACAGTCCGAGGACGATCCGAGGCGCTGCTATGCGATCGTGAACGAGCGGATCAGCGCCTTCAAGCGCTCTGGCCATCAGGTTCCTGACGACCTGATCAAGCTTGAGCGGCGCTTGATGACGGAATGCATGCAGGCCTCTCAGGGCCGCTAGTTTCTGGTTCGCCGTTACGGAGCGGTCTGCCGCTCCGGCACATTGATGGGGATCACGGGAGGCGTTTCGCCTGTCGTGGTCCATTCAGACCCACTCCATTCCAGCACTGCAAATGCAGGAATGACAGCGTCTCCTTTTGCGTCAAATCGAACGACGCCCAGATCGCTGGAAAACTCTTCCCTCTCGATCACTTCCGCAACCTTGCCCGCGTCCACGCTCCCCGTCCGACGGACAGCTTCCGCAAACACAAAAACCGCAGCCTTGGAGCGCTCCCGCCCGCTCAGGGCCTTGAAGCGTCCAGCATCGATATCCGGCCCAGGCACCGCCAGGACACGGACACCTTGCGCATTGCGTCCGAAGGTCGATGCGAACTCATCGGTCGCCAGCGTATCGCTTCCGATGAACCGCGCCTTCGAACCCGCCCGCTGAAGGGCGGCGTGCACAAAGCCCGCCTCGATCGGAAATCCTGAAAAGAACACGGCGGCGGCTTGTTTGGTCTTGGAGACTGTCGCCTTGTATTCCTTGTCGCCACCGATGATCGTTGCCGTGATTGGCGCCTTGCCGCTTGTTTTCTTCAGATACGCGCTAGCCTTGTCGAAAAGGGCGCGGGCATATTTCGTCCGGTCCTGAACGAGCGCGACCGGCTCGTCCTTGAAATCCTGAGCCAACATGGCCGCCGCCGATTCACCCTGCTGGTCATCGCGTCCCGCCAGACGGAAGATTGTCGGTCCGGCGCGCTTTTCCGTCAGTTCCGGATGTCGGGTCGCGGTTGCGATATAGAGCAGACCTTCCTTGCCATATACGGCAGCGGCCGCAACCGATGCCCGCGCACAGGGATGTCCAAGCACCAGCGCGGGCTTTGCCCCCGAGATCTGCTCCGCAAGCGCCTCGCCGCCCAAGCGGCTGCAGCCATCGTCCGCCACCGCGATTGCGAGCCTGCGGCCAAGCAAGCCACCTGAGGCGTTGATCGCCGCAATGGCCTCCTCGGCCCCTTCGACGATTTCGCGCCCGTGGGCCGCGCCGAGAGCCTCGCTCGTACTCGCGACGCTGATGGTAATCTCATCGCCCGCGACGGCATTGGGACACGTCGAGCAAACGACAGCGCCGAGCAGGACGACCGCCCAGCCCCTCAAAGCATGTTGTGGGTGCCGTCGCAGAAGGGCTCGTCGTCGGTGGCTTTGCATCCGCACAGATTGAACGTTCCGGTCCGGTCGGCAGTGAACTCTAACGGTTCAAAGCTCGTACCCTCGTGTGAGCCGTCGCAGAATGGCTGGGTCGCAGACCGGCCGCATCGGCAATAGAAATAGACTTCGCCTTCCTTGAGATCGACGGTGAAAGGACCCGTCTGAGCGACGACCGCTTCGTCGGCCATTGTTTTTACGTCCTTAACTACCGGAAAGCCTCAATTCGCGGTTCTTCGCTCCAACAAGATCGCTAGATTGGAACCGCTCCAGATCGGTAACGGGTTTGGCCAAACCCGGCAAGGGCGCCAACCTGAGCTCAGACTTTGAATTCTGGAAGATTTCAAGTGCAATTGCCTTCTTCGCAGGCATGACCAAACTTCACGCAGGCTCCGTGTAGACAACCGCCTGACGCTGGGCGAAGCTTCCGATCGCGGAGATTCCGGGGGGAATTTCGGCCAGTGCGTTCGGCGCTTGCCGACATGCGACGGGACGATGAGGGAGCTACATGACCGATCTTTTCCGAAAGAAGCCCGTCGCCTATGACGGTACCGACTATGGCCTGCGGCGCTGTCTCAGCGCCTTCGACCTGACGCTGCTCGGCATCGGCGCGATCATCGGCACCGGCATTTTCGTTCTGACCGGCCATGCGGCGGCGACACAGGCGGGGCCCGCGGTCGTCTTGTCGTTCGTGGTCTCTGGCATTGCCTGCGCGTTCGCGGCGCTCGCATATTCGGAACTCGCCTCAAGCGTCGGCGGAAGCGGAAGCGCATACGGTTATAGCTACGCCGCGTTCGGCGAATTGATCGCTTGGATCATCGCCTGGGATCTGATCCTGGAATACGGCGTCGCCGTCGCGGCCGTCGCTAATGGCTGGTCCGGCTACTTCAACAACGCTCTGACCGCGATGGGCATCGCGCTTCCAGAGGAATTGACCAAGGGGCCGTTCTCGGGCGGGCTGGTCACCTTACCGGCCGTCGCAATAATCCTGCTGCTTATGATGCTGCTGATCCCCGGCGTAAAGAAA
>CADECN010000281.1 GCA_902825785.1 uncultured Hyphomicrobium sp.
ATGGCTGCGAGAACCTGAACGTAGAGGTGGCGATAGAACGGCTTTGTTTCGATGGCGGGCTCGGGTAGGGCGTGTGCTTCGTACATGTCCGCTCAAGTCTTGTGCGCGCGTTGCTCACCACAAGCAAAAAGCGCAACGCTGTGGCGCTGCGCTTTTGATGTGGCGTCGGCAGTGTTTAGACTGCCGCAATCCTGCTGGGCGTCAAGCCGATGCGACCCAACTCCCCGATACGTATCCGAAGGCAACCGCGTCGGGGTTGCGACGGGCGGCTTCAATCAGTTTCTCGGGAGCTTCGACCTCAAGGTCGCTCTCCAATTTCCGCTTTCCACGAGGTTTGAAACCGGTCAGCAGAAAAACAGGCTTTCCGAGTATAACTGTTCTTACGGACTCCATGATGGGGGGCCTCCTGGAGTTTCAATACGTACGCTACAAGAAAAGCGCGGAGTGCCCTTACGCTACAGGCAGCACTCAGACGCTACGACACCAGTAAAAGACAACAGCATCAACAATATGACAGACAAAGTATTTCGACGCGATGCCTGAGCTTCGCTTATGCAACCTAACGAACTGCTCAAATGCAATTCCCGATGCAAAATGCTCGCGATTTTGCACGTTGCGTTGCGATAACTTGCTGTGGATAACCGTGCTCGGCATTGCCACTGAATGAAATTCGGCAAGTCGGGATTGGGTCGTCTGGACGTTGCCGCTGATTCCTGACTTGACAGCGCGACCGCGTCCGAACGCTTGGGCGCTCGGTTCCGACGTTGCCGTTGTCAAGTTCGCCTGCCTGCCAGCGTGCGCCGCAGATCAACTCAGTTCGCGAATGCGGAACTTGAGGCCGCCCTTCGGTGTCAGCGTTACCGTAGCATTGAGGCCAGCCGGATCCTTGCCGACGTACTCAGGTCGGAAGCGGCGGAGCAGAAGAGACAACGCGAGCGTGTTCTCGACCTGGCTCATTGCGCCGCCGATGCAGGAACGCTTGCCCGCGCCGAACGGGATGTAGCTGTACTTCACCTGCTTCTTGGCGTTGCCCGCCATCCAGCGCTCAGGTTGGAAGGACTCAGGTTCCGGCCAGAACTTTGGATTGTGGTGCGCGCCATATGCGAAGAGGGTGACGCGATCTCCGGGTTTGATCTTGACGCCACCAATCTCGTCTTCGCCGACCGCGACGCGGATCAGACCCCAGATCGGCGGATAGAGGCGCATCGTTTCCTGAATAACGGCGCGCGTGTAGGCAAGGCCGGAATAGTCGGCCGCCGTCGGCGGACGATCGCCGTAGACCTCCTCGCCTTCGCGGCGAATGCGCTCGGCGGTTTCAGGACGGCGCGACGTTTCGTATAGCGCCCAAGCCAGCGTAAGTGCCGTCGTCTCGGTGCCGGCCCATAGGTATTGCTTCAACTCGTCGACGGCTTGCTGACGGTCAAATTCCGGTACGGAGGGGTCGGCGACAACAGCTTCGATCATTTTCAGAAGCGTACGCTCGCGCTCTTCGCGCGGGTCTGCTCCCATGACCGAGGGCGGTACGGCCGCCCACACTTCCATGGCCTTTGCCGCGTCCTCGTCCGTCATTTCAAACACTTCGCCCGCCTGCTTGCGAAGGCGGATGTCTCGGTGATTCATAACGTCGGTGTAGGTCTTGACGCACTTGAACACGACATGCGGATTGAACGGCATATCGCGATCAAAGAGCGCCTTGCAGATCATGTCGGCGGCCAGCGTCCAGGTCTGTTCGACCATTTCGAAGGTTTCGCCGGTTTTCGCCAGATCAGCCCAGATATTCATCTTCGCCTGGATGGCGTCGAGGAAGTAAGGGATGTACTCGGCGAACATGTCAGGATGGAACGCCGGCTGTTGCGGCATCCGGATCTTCTGCCAGAGCGCACCGTCGTGCGTGATCATAGACTTTCCGAAGACCGGGCGCAGGCCGTCAAAATACTTCACGTAGTTGTCAGCCTTACTGACCAACACGTGCTTGAAATATTCCGGCTCCGAGATCAGGACGATACGCTGGTTGGCCATGTTGACCGGTACCACCGGCCCATAGCGATCAGACATCAGCATCAGAATGCGCATGGGGTTCTCGGGGTCGCCGCGCAAGAGCGGCGTCAGCTTGAACCAGATGCTGTTTTCCTCGCCCAGGCCCTGCGCGTGGCTGGCGGTCGTCTCCATGCAATTGCTCTCCAATGCTGCGGCGGGCGGGGCTAGCTGGCGCAGTCGCACCGTGTCGGCCGGTCATTCCACCGGCATCAAAGTCCTGCTAGGACCGCCGCAAATTTTGTACCGGACGATATGGGTTGGCCCCCTCCGGAGCCGCCAATATATCAAGGTTCTATAGGGCGCTGTCCATGTGACCACCCGCCTACGGTGCCGCGGCTCTGATGGCGTGATTAACAGACCGTCGAATGGAGCACGTTCTTAACGTTAATCTTCTGATCTATAACGACTTTCTCACCGACGCACCGGGCTTTTCCGGAGGCCACAAGAGCGAGTGCGGTGGGATATACCACATGCTCGGCCTTTAGAATTCGGGCGGCCAGCGTGGCGGGGGTGTCACGGTCCAGAACAGGAACGGCCGCCTGAGCGATGATGGGACCGGCATCCATCTCGGGACGGACGAAATGCACGGTGCAGCCGGCGATCTTCACCCCGGCTTCAAGCGCCTGTTCGTGCGTGTGCAGTCCCTTGAAGCTTGGCAGCAGCGACGGATGGATGTTGATCATCCGGTCGCGCCAAAGCTCAACGAACCCCGGCGTCATCAGGCGCATGAAGCCGGCGAGGGCGACGAGATCAACGTTCGCGGTCTCAAGCGCCTGCTGGAGATCCAATTCGAAGCTTTGTCGCGAACGATAGGCCTTGTGGTCGAGCGCGATCGCCGAAAGCTTCTTGCGTTTCGCCCAGGTGAGGCCCGGCGCGTCCGGCCTGTTCGATATGACGGTCACGATTTCGGCGGGAAAGCGCGGTGCCTGCGCGGCGGCAACGAGCGCCTGCATGTTCGAGCCGCGTCCCGAAATCAGTACTGCAACGCGCTTTTTTTTCATGTTTGCCTTGGCGGGCGTGATGGCGACTGAACCTGCCGCAACACTACGTGCCCGTGTTCAATCGCCCTTCGAATTTTACGGCCCAGCTTTCGCCTTTGCCTTTGGCATCGGACTTCTCGCCCGTCGGCGGAATGACGTCGCCGATCAGCACGGGCGATTCACCGGCGCTGCGAAGAGCAGCGATAACGTCTTCGGCACGGGCCTGTTCAACAACGGCTATCATGCCAATCCCGCAGTTGAACGTGCGCAGCATTTCTGTGTTGTCGAGCCGCCCCGATCGTTGCAACCAACCGAATACCGCAGGTGGGTTCCACGCGGAAAGGTCGATGCGGGCTGCGGCATTGGCGGGCAAGACGCGCGGAAGGTTCTCGGCCAGTCCCCCGCCAGTGATGTGAGAAAGCGCTTTGATGGCGCCGGACTGCCCTGATCCACCGGTGGCGCGGATCGCTGCGAGCAATGGTTTGACGTAAATGCGCGTGGGCTCGAGCAGGGCTTGCGCCAAGGAACGGCTCGCGTCGAACGGTGCTGGAGACGTCCATTCCGCATCCTGCGCGGCGACGAGTTTGCGAACGAGCGA
>CADECN010000282.1 GCA_902825785.1 uncultured Hyphomicrobium sp.
CGGCGCTGGTCGATCTTTTCCTGGGTAACCTCGCCAGCATCCAACAGGGCGGCGACGCAGCCTTGAGAAAGCTCAGGGCCGGCGTCGTACATGCACTTGCGGACTTCCTTGCCGAGCGGATTGAAAGAAGAGCAATGACGCACATAGTCGGCGGCGCAGGAGATCTTGACGACAAGGCTCAGCGCGGACGCGCTGCCGGTCATGGCGGTCAGTCCTGCAACGGCAACGATAAGGGAAAGCGTCGTGCGGCGGGCGTTCGAAGCAGGTGTGCTCATCGTGGCGATCTCCGGGTTCGGACAAGCACTGGCGCCTGCCGAACCCGGAATTAGATTCGCACCGGTTCGACCGCTGTTCCGTGCGGAACCGTCTATGCGGCGGCGGTTGTCGGTGACGTTTGCACGGTGGGTCGCGGCAGCGGGTACCGCCGTGCCTCTGCCCCTGTTTTACGCGCCAAGCGGCAGACCTGTTCGTAGGCTATGGTCGCCGCGTTGAGAGCAGTGATGCCGGCCGGATCGTAGCTCGGCGCCACTTCGACGATGTCAAACCCGACGATGTCTAGGTTGCTCATCGCGCGCAACGTGCCCAACAGCTTCAGCGGCGTCAGGCCACCCGTCACGGGCGTGCCCGTACCGGGCGCATAGGCTGGGTCGAGACAATCTATATCGACCGTTACGTAGACAGGTGCGCCACCGGTCAGTTCCCGCACGAGGTTGGCGATCTCGGGAGCGCTCATGGCGTCGGCATGGACATTGTCGACAATGTTCATCCCGAGCGCGTCGTCTACCCAGGTTCTGATGCCGATCTGGACCGAGCGTTCCGGCATGATCAGTCCTTCGTCTATGGCGCGCGAGAACATTGTGCCGTGGTTCAACTCGACCGCGCCGCCGTGCGCCGGGGGCGAACGCCACGTGTCGGTGTGGGCGTCGAACTGCACGAGCGCCATAGGGCCGTATTTCGCGGCATGCGCCTTGAGCAGCGGGTAGCTGATGAAATGGTCGCCGCCGAATGACATCAGGAACGCGCCGGTGGCGATCACGTCCGCGGCGGCCTTCTCGATCGTGTCGGGCAGGTGCTGCGGATAGCCGTAATCGAGGAACACGTCGCCCAAGTCCGTCACGGACACGAAGCTCAGCGGGTCGAAGCCGCCCGGATAGGCTTTGAGTTCGGCGAGCTGCGCGGACGCGGCGCGCATGGCGTCCGGTCCGAAGCGCGCACCCGGCCGATTGGAGGTCGCAAGATCGAACGGAATGCCGAGCACCGCCAGGTTCATGCCTTCGGCGGAAGCGGTTCGGGGCGCGCGCAGGAATGTTCGCGCGGCGGAAAAGGTCTGCTCACTCGCAATGAGGGGCGACGAAAAATACGAAGGCGCGGATTGGGGCCCGACGGACATGGCATCCTCGATTGTCAGCGGGCACCGTCCGGCCGGCGCCCTTGATCAATCGTTTCCGGGATCATGCCCCGGCTGCCTCCGTTTCGCGGCGGCGGAAAGATGCCAGATGGGATGGGCAAGTCAAGCCGGGCAAGTTCATTCCGGTTTGCGGGTTGCATCGCAAAATAGCTTGCTCAGACGCCGTCGCTTTAATGGTTATGCGCAAAGTCGTTTCCTCGGCAACAGCGCCGAATAACTCGCCATCTCCGACCAAGAGCGGCTTGCCTTTATCTTCTACTCAGCGCCATTGTCGGCGCGCGTATTGCGTTGTGGTGGGAGCGTCGCGTGTCAGTTATCGATAAGGTTATGGTCGGCGAAAGTCTCGTCGGCGAAGGTAACGAAATCGCTCACATCGACCTCATCCTCGGGCCCAGGGGTTCGGCCGTGGAAGAGGCCTTCACGAATGCGCTCGCCAACAACAAGATGGGTTTCACGACCCTGTTGGCGCTGCTCGAGCCCAATCTGCAGTGCCGCCCAAACACCATCATTTTCAACAAGGTCACAATCAAGGACACGCACCAAGCGGTGCAGATGTTCGGGCCGGCGCAGTTTGCCGTGGCGCGCGCCATCCAGGATAGCGTGGCCGACGGGATCATTCCCCGCCACCTGGCCGAAGACATTTACGTCTGTGTCGGCGTGTTCATTCACTGGGACGCCAAAGACGACGCGAAGATCCAGGAATTCAATTACCAGGCGACGCGCGAGGCGCTCTGGCGCGCGATCAAGGGGGCGCCGACGGCGCGCGAAGCAACCGAGTATCGCGATCAGGTCACACATCCCTTCAGCGCGCCTGCGCCTATCGCAACCGGACAACCTCCAGCGACGGCGGCTGAGCCGGTACGCGTAAAGCAGCAACCCGTCGCGGCTACTCAACCGGTCGCAAAGGCGCCGGCGCCGCACGACGCGCTTCGTCCATCGATCGCGGCAACGATGCCGCCGCATGCGATCCTGAAGCCGGATGTGGAGCACACCATAGCGCATACGCCGCCGGCCGCCGGCGAGCGATGGACGGCCCAGGGGAGCGAAGAGAAGCCGCTGAGGTCGGCGCTCGTGCCCTCGGTGACGGCAACGCTGGCCTCCGGGGCCGCGACCCGCATCGACGCGACACCGTCGGCGACCGAAAGCGATTACGAACAACGGGCGGCCGCGCTGGCAGCCGACATTGCGCGCGCGGAGGCGGTGCGGGAAGAAGCACGGCTTCAAGAGGTGCATGCTCTTGAGCAAGCGGAACGCGGGCGCGCGGCCGAGGTCGAGCGTGCTGCTGCCGCGGCCGCAGCACGCGAAGAGGCTGTCCGGGCGGAAGAGCGCCGGCGGGCGGAATTGCAAGCCTCGCAGGCGGCCGAGCGCGAGCGGATCGCGGCTGCGGAAGCCGAGCGTCTCGAAAGGCACCGTCGCGCAGAACGTGCCGAGGCCGAGGCGCGCGCAGAGCAACAACGCCGTTCGGAGTTGGCCGCCAAAGCAGAGGCGCATGCGATCGCGACTGCCCGGGCCGAGGAAATGCGCACGCGCGAAGAAGCTGCGCGTCGCTCTATGATTGCGTCCGAGGCGGAAGCGCAGGCTATCGCCGCGAGGCGGTCTGCTCCAAACTACGCGGACGCGGTGTTGGAGAGCCGTGGGTTCGCAGGTTCACCGGCGATGCCGCCTCCGATGCCGTCACCCAGCGCCGCGCCGCTGCAGCCCATCGAGGTTGTCCAAGGTCTCCTCGTCCACAAGATCCCAACCGAAATGAAGACGGAAACGACAGAGCACGTGGAAGTGCGCGTCGGGGGAAAGGACGTCGAAGGGCTTTTGAAGGATCTGGTCGGGCGCGGCGAAGTCCAACAGTACGGTCTGCCCATAGTCGAGACGATGACCGTTGCGCTCGACGGGCCGGCGGGTGCGTTCGACATCGTGCCGCGATCGCAAGCGACGCAATTCGTTCGGCCTAACACTTCGGTTCTGGAGGCGTTTGGCGCCAATCCATTTGCGTCATGGGAGTGGGATGTGACGCCGAGAGCGGCCGGTAGCCAGCAACTGCGGGTTCGCGTCTCGGCGACCGTGCACGACAGCCGCAATTCGGCAACGTCAATTGCGCTACCCGACCGCGTATTCCCGATCGATGTGCGGGTTGACTACGGCCGGTCCGCCGGGCGCTTCTTGACGGGCGCGTTATTGTGGGCGGCGCTGAC
>CADECN010000283.1 GCA_902825785.1 uncultured Hyphomicrobium sp.
GAACTTCGGCCCACCGCCTGCGTCGAACTTTTCGAGCGCAAGCTTGACGCCGCCGAGTTGTGCACCAGGAACTTCGGCCCACCGCCTGCGTCGAACTTTTCGAGCGCAAGCTTGACGCCGCCGGTGCGATGCGGGCGCATACCCGAGATGCACCGGCCATCCCGCATCAAGCGGCTGATATCGTCCAGTTTCGGAAGCCGCGGCGCCGGTCTCATTCGACCGCCAAGTAGTTTGGGCCGAGGTTCGCCTGCGCCATCCGCGAACGCGACAGCCGACCGGCCCGCGAGCGTGTACGCCGCCGCTGCTCCACCAAGGAAGCTTCGTCGCGAGAATTCCATGCAAATCCCTGAACAGGCGGACCGTCGGAACGAGCGTCAGGCTAGTGCGGCGTGCTCGATGCAGCAAGTAACGGCCGCGCCATCGTCAGACGCGCCGTTCGCGGCCAGTGGCTGACCGCAAATGCTGCAGCGCCTATTGCCGCCCGGCGCCAGGTCGTGGTCGACCGCGACCCGATCATCGAAGACGAAGCATTCGCCGCGCCAGAGGCTGTCCTGGGCCGGGATCTTCGCCAGATAGTTCAGGATGCCGCCACGTAGATGGAAGACGTTCTCGAAACCCTGGTCGATCAGGTAGGCGGTCGCCTTCTCGCAACGGATGCCGCCGGTGCAGAACATGGCCACCGGCCGCGATTTGTCGCCGGCAAGCTCACGCGATACATAATCGGGAAGTTCGCTGAAGGACCGCGTGCCGGGATCACGCGCGCCTTCGAATGTACCGATTGCCACCTCGTAGGAATTGCGCGTGTCGACGACGACGACGTTCGGGTCCTGGATCAGCGCGTTCCATGCCTCTGGTTCGACGTAGGTTCCGATCGCTTCGCGCGGATCAGCGCCCGCAGAGCCGAGCGTGACGATCTCGGGCTTGACCTTGACCTTCAGACGGCCGAACGGATGCGCAGCAGAACGCGATTGCTTGTCGTGCAAATCCGCGAAGCGCGGATCGCTCCGCAGCCAGGCGAGAAATGCATCGAGCGCATCGGCATCGGCCGAGATCGTGGCGTTGATGCCTTCATGCGCAACAAGGATTGTGCCCAGCACGCCGCGCTTGTCGGCGGCCGAATGGATGGCCGCGCGCAGCGATGCGCAATCGTCGATGGCGACGAACTTGTAGAATGTGGAAATCTTGACCGTCATGGCCATCGCCCGCCGCGCCTTAGGTCGGCCATTGGTGGGAGTTCAGAAAGAAATGGTGCCCAGGGCCGGAATTGAACCAGCGACACTGCGATTTTCAGTCGCATGCTCTACCAACTGAGCTACCTGGGCTTGGCTCCGCGGCCTCTTAGCCCAGCGAAGTTCGCGTCTTATAGGGGGGCGATTGGGCGGATGCAAGCGCTTCCCCGTACCCCTTCAAAGCCGGCTAATTGTCATTCTTGTCGTCGCCGCGCGAAGGCTCGCGCGGGGGCGCTTGCGCGTCGATCTCGTCCTCGCCACCGCCGATTGCATAGCCGCCCGAAAACCAGCGTCCCAGATCAACGTCGGCGCACCGGCGCGAGCAGAACGGCCGGTAGGCTTCTGCCGAAGCCGCCTTGCAGACGGGGCATCGCACAGGATTTGGGGACGCTTTCGCCACGACGTTTCTCGTCACGCGCAAACCGCACTCAGGCGCGGTCGACCTCGGCAAATTTCAGCCAGTTGTACTGGATCGGGAAGCCTTCGCTGTTGAGCAGGCCTACGACCTCGGTGATCGGCAGACCGACAACGTTCGTATAGGAGCCGACGATGCGCTGCACGAAGCAGCCGGCGAGCCCCTGGATCGCATAGCCGCCGGCCTTGCCGCGCCACTCGCGCGAGGCGATGTAAGATTCGATCTCCGAACGCGTGACGTAGCGAAAGCGCACCCGCGTATCGACGATCTTCATGCGCACGCGATCATCCGGCGTGATGAGGCAGACACTGGTCTGAACCTTGTGCGTCCGGCCCGATAACAGTTGCAGCGAAGCCGTCGCTTCCTCGACATGCTCCGGCTTCATCAGAATTTTTCGCCCGATCGAGACCACAGTATCGGCGGCGAGCACGTAGGCGTCGGCCAGATCGGGGTCGTTGGCGATCTGGTCGCGCGCGACCTCCGCCTTGGTGCGGGCGAGGCGCGCGGCGTGCGCGCGCGGCATTTCCCCCCGCTTGGCGCTCTCATCGATCGAGGCCGGGCGGAGTGCATCGGGCGCGACCCCGACCTGGCTCAGGAGCGTCAATCGCCGTGGACTGGCGCTGGCGAGTACCAGATGGGGCCTTTCGATGCCGCCGTTCGATGCCTGCCGGTCGCGCGCCATGGACCGGCGCAGCGTTTCGCGGCTTGGCGCGTCGCCACGGACGAACGCGGGCAGAAGGTGGGATTTCAGCGAAGTGATCATGTGTAATCCAGGGAACCGACGGCCTGCCAGAAGGAGGCCAGACATTGGCTTAAGCATTCGGCCAAAAGCAAGGCCCACCCTGCGTTGCAGCGACCTCCGAAACAAGGCATGAATAGCACCGCTCCCGAGCAGAATTGATGGCAGCCATGGCGAAAGCAGACGCGGCGGATCTCTTGGCCCGCACACCGATTTTCGGCGGCCTCGACGAGGCGAGCCGGCAGGCCATTGCGCAGGAGTTGCGCGATTCGAGCTACGAACCGGGACAAAACATTTTTTCCCGCGGCGACGCCGGCACCGACATGCACATCATGCTCAAGGGCCGTGTGCGCCTTTCGGTGCTGACCTCTGACGGACGCGAGCTGTCGTTCGCGCACGTGGAGCCTCCCTCGATCTTCGGCGAACTCGCCGTATTCGACGGCCGTCCCCGCTCGGCCGACGCGACGGCGGTGACGCGCGTCGAGACGCTGATGCTTTCGAAGGGCGGTTTCTCGCGCCTGCTCGCTTCCCGCCCGTCTGTAGCGGAAGCGGCAATCAAATTCCTCTCCGGCCGCCTGCGCGACGCCGACGCTCAGCTCGAGGCGATTGCGCTGCATCCGATCGAAGCGCGTCTCGCCCGTTTCTTCCTGGCGTCAGCACGTCAGAAGGACCCCGAATTGAAAACGCCGAAGGTCACCTTCCCGCTACCCATCTCACAGAGCGAGCTGGCGCTTCTGGTCGGCGCCAGTCGCCCCAAGGTCAATGCCGCCCTCGGCCTGCTTGAGGCCAACGGCGCAATCGAACGTCGCGGACAACTCGTGGTCTGCACCATCGAGACGCTGACCGCCATCGGTGGCAAGGACGACAAGGCCGGCTAGCACGCGGGGTCGCGACAGATGCACGGCCAGGGCGACGCCATGAAATTCAGGCGAGGCGAACAGGCACGACGACCTCTTGGCCCTGTGCTTGCAGCGCTTGGCCGCGTCGCAGCACCCGTGCGTCGCCTCTTTGCGCGCATCGCCGGCTTCGGCACCGCCGGCTATCCACCCGACACCCAGCGCCGTCTGAAGATCGTCAACGTCATTTCGGCGCTCGTCGCCACGACCAACTCAATCTATGCGCTACAGCTTGCGG
>CADECN010000284.1 GCA_902825785.1 uncultured Hyphomicrobium sp.
TTCCTCGATCGCACCAATCTTGAGACCATGCGTCTTCGCGAACGGAACCAGATCCGGCATCCGCGCCATCGTGCCGTCGTCGTTCATGATTTCGCAAATCACCGCCGCCGGATAAAGACCGGCAAGGCGAGCAAGATCTACTGACGCTTCCGTGTGGCCTGCACGAACCAGAACACCGCCCTCGCGTGCCACCAACGGAAATACGTGCCCCGGCGAGACGATGTCGTCGTGACCTTTGGTGGGATCAATCGCTGTTGCGATCGTGCGCGCGCGATCGTAGGCGGAGATGCCGGTCGAAATGCCTTCCCGCGCCTCGATAGATTGGGTGAAGGCGGTACGGTTGCGCGATCCGTTGCTGCGCACCATGAATTCAAGGCGCAACTCTTCCGCCCGCGCCTGCGTCAAGGCCAGACAGATCAGACCTCGGCCATGCTTGGCCATGAAGTTGATGGCATCCGGCGTCGCACGTTGCGCCGGTATGACAAGATCGCCTTCGTTCTCGCGATCCTCCGCGTCGACGAGCACGACCATGCGGCCGTTCTGCATTTCCTCGACGATCTCGTGAACAGGCGACAGCGCGGACGCGCCCTTGACGGCCTGAATGTGCGATCTGCCCGTCATCAGGGGCGATACTCCAATAGCCGCGCGACGTAGCGGGCAAACACGTCGACCTCGATATTGACGTCGTCGCCCGGACTTTTCGCGCCCCAGGTCGTCACCGTCAAGCTGTGCGGAATGAGGTTGATTCCGAACCGGTTTCCGGAGACCTCATTTACCGTCAAAGACGTACCATCGAGCGCAACTGAGCCTTTAGGAGCGATATACCGGGCCAGGTGTTCCGGGGCCTCCAGGACGAAGCGCCGGCTTTCTCCATCCGGTGTCACTTGCACGATTTTCGCAACCCCGTCCACGTGGCCCGAGACCAGATGCCCGCCAAGCTCGTCGCCCATCCGTAGCGATCGTTCCAGGTTGACCAGCCGCCCTACCGCCCAGGTCTTCAAGGTCGTCTTCGCCTGCGTTTCGTTCGACACATCGACGGTAAAGCGCGTCCCGGCGCCGTCGGCCGCTATTGCGGTCGCTGTCAGACAGACGCCATCGCAGCAAATCGATGCGCCGACATCTCCGGCCGTCAGCGCGTAGCCCGAGCGGATCGTAAACGAACCTCCGTTGCGCGAGGCCACCTCCCCGACATCGCTGATGAGCCCGGTAAACATGATCGCGTCATCCTTCCCTTGCTGCGCGGCGGAACCGCCACATCGTGTCGGTATCGAACGTGCGTGTATCGTGCAGTTTGAGCGGCGGCGCAGCACCGAGTTGCCGCGCGAGCGCGGCGCGGGCCGACGATTCATCCCGCGCGCCCGCCATGTAAAGTACCACCTCGTCAACGAGTGAGGCCGCTGCGAACGCCCGCCAAATGTGTGGCCCGCCTTCGACCAGAAGCCGCGTGATCCCGCGCGCTACAAGCGCTTCCATCACAGCCGGGAGCCATAACCGCCCGGCAACCTTGGTCGTGTTTATGATCTCGGCACCGCTAGCAGCCAATGCATCCTGCCGGGCGACGTCCACGCCGAACCCGCAAACGAGGTACACAGGCACAGCGCGCGCGCTTCTCACGACCTTGCTCGCGGCATCAATCTCCAATTCGCCGGAAAGAACAACCCTAACCGGAGAGCGGCTTTCTAAGCCTGGAAGTCTGCACGTGAGCAAAGGATCGTCCGCGCGTACCGTTCCCGAACCCACCAGGATCGCATCCGACTGTGCGCGTAGCAATTGACCATGTGCACGCGCCGCCGCTCCCGTAACCCAGCGCGGCGCACGTCCCGTGCCCTCCGCGATGTCGCCATTGCGATCCAGTGCGAGCTTGAGCGTCACGAGCGGTCGCCGTTCGGTCACGCGAACGATATGTCCGCGTGTGATCCAGCGCGCCTCGTTAGCGCCGACACCACGCTCGACGAACAGCCCCGCCGCGCGCAGTCGATCAAGCCCACGGCCCGCAACGCGCGGGTCCGGATCTTCGATCGCGACGACCGCGCGCTTCAGTCCGGCCGCGATAATCGCGTCCGCGCATGGACCCGTCATTCCTTGGTGGGAACACGGCTCCAACGTCACGTAGATCGTCGCGTCCTTCGCCCTGCTGCCTGCCGCCGCGATCGCAACGGCTTCCGCGTGTGGCCGACCTCTCGATGCCGTGCGGCCGCGCGCGATAACTTCGCCCGTGTCTTCATCCGCGATCACCGCGCCGACCGACGGATTGGGCCACGTATCGCCTAGTCCGCGCGCCGCCATGCGGAGCGCAAGCGTCATCATCTGATAATCGAACGGCGAGGACATTCAGCAGATCCGGGCGTGCCTAGCGATTGTCACCTTCCGGCCAGCCAACGCTTCTGCCTTCGCGGGCGAGCCGGGTTTCAGTGCTTCTTGGCCGTAGACGCGGCCTCCAGCTCGTCGGCGGAAACGTCACCGCGTCGCCGCTCCGGCGCATCACTCGCCAAATCTCGCAGAACGGCCTCGAAATCATTGGTATCCCTGAAATCTCGGTAAACGGAGGCAAACCGTACATACGCCACGGGATCGAGTTCGCGCAGCGCCGCCATAACGAGTTCGCCGATATCGGCCGACGATATCTCGCTCTCTCCGGAACTCTCAAGCTGACGCACCAGGCCGGAAACCAGTCGCTCGATGCGCTCGGCCTCAATCGGACGCTTACGCAGCGCGACCGAAATCGAGCGCGCGAGCTTTTCCCTGTCGAAGGGCGCCTTGCGGCCGGAGCGTTTGATGACGGTCAGTTCGCGTAGCTGGACCCGCTCGAACGTCGTGAACCGACCACCGCAATCGGAGCAGACGCGACGCCGCCTAATCGCGGCGTTCTCGTCCGACGGCCGGCTATCCTTCACCTGGCTGTTCTCGCTTCCACAGAAGGGGCAGCGCATCGACGTCTCCCTGCGCGCTCGAAATTATCGGTCGCCAGCGCGGTCGCCACTGGTAGCGGGATTCCTGTGCCAATGAAATCGGAAAGACTACCTGCCTCCGCGCTCGCGCCGTTCGAATTCGGCCCGCGCGGCAAGTACGGCGCTTATGTTCGCCTCCGCCCAGCCGTCGAGCCTGCGCATCGTCTCTGCCAGCGATTTGCCAAGGTCGGTCAAGGCGTACTCGACCCGAGGCGGCACCTCCTGATAGTCGATGCGGATAACGAGACCGTTGCGTTCGAGCTCTCGCAACGTCTGCGTTAGCATCTTCTGCGAGACGCCACCGATCAATCTCATCAAGTCGCCGTTGCGCATCGGCCCGCGCTTCAGCGCCGGCATGATGAGGAGCGTCCATTTATCCGCGATCAGTTCGAGAACCGCGCGCGATGGACATGCTTCGGCATAGACATCGGCCTGCAGCGAATTTGCCGCGACCGTCGGCTGACTTCCCCCGCCCAGTACGTGTTTTGCGACCAAGATCCCCGCACTCCGTTACGAACGTCCACATAGTTACCAAAAGGTGCGTACTTTACCAGTGGTTCCTAAGACGT
>CADECN010000285.1 GCA_902825785.1 uncultured Hyphomicrobium sp.
GCTTTCATCCGGTCGTTTCCGTGCATTTCGGAGTTGCCGCAGGCACCCCAGGCTTTCGCCTCGAGAGGTGCGCCGCCAATTTCTGCCGGCCGTTGGAAGATGAAATAGGCTGCCTACCGGCCTCAAGCACGTTGTCGGATACCGGACCGCAAGTACGTCGGGCGACATTGCCGCTTGATGTAATTGCCGCGCGCCTCAGCGCGCTAGGGCTTCCTGTATCGCTCTCGGACGACGCTGGCGGCTATCTCTGTAATGCGCTCTTCTTTCACGCGCTCGACAGCGAAAGACACAGCGCCCCGCACGAGGCGGCGTTCGTCCATATCCCACCCGATCTTTCCGGTCCGCCGTTCGATTTTTCATCCGCGGTTCTGGGCGGCGTCGAAATCGTTCGTTGCGCGCTAGAAGCGGCGTCCGCAACCGGCGGAACACACTAAGCGACGCGAGCATTTTTTGGGGGAAGGTCTGCGCCGAGCCGGCCAGGCTTCAATGGGGGGGACGGGGTGAGCCTGGCCGGGCTCGTCGCGAACTGGCGCACGGGGGTAGGTGGGGGCTGCACCAGTTTCGCGAGTTTTGTAGCCCGACAATCATGAACTGTGGCTGAACGGCTTCATTACAATGTGTCAATCCGGAAAAGTCGAAAATTCCCTGTGGCTTGGCGGATTTCGAGCCGGTTGAATTGGCGCATTCGCGCGTACCGGAGCGAGAATCGCACTAGCGTCTGCCCGTCTAACAGTCACATCGGGAATGGGCGATGGCGGCATCAGCCGCGACGGTCCGCAAGGCGACACAAGCAGCCGACTTAAGCCCGCTCGAACGGGCACAGGCCAAGCTCGACGAAGTCTTCGGCTACAAAAACTTCAGATCGCATCAGGCCGGCATAATCGAGACGCTGATCTCGGGCGGCGATTGTCTGGCGCTCATGCCCACGGGTGGCGGCAAATCGCTTTGCTATCAGATCCCAGCGCTTGTGCGGCCTGGCACGGCAATCGTCGTCTCACCACTGATCGCATTGATGCAGGATCAAGTTGACGCTCTGACCGACCTCGGCGTTCGCGCCGCCTTCCTGAACTCGACGCTCGAGCGGGCACGACAGGATGTCATCGAACGCGCATTTCTCGCTGGCGGCCTCGACCTGCTCTACGTCGCGCCCGAACGCCTCGTGCAGGAGCGCACGCTCGACCTGATCGCACGTCAGGAGATCGCACTGTTCGCGATCGACGAAGCCCATTGCGTCTCGCAATGGGGGCATGATTTCCGACCCGAATACCGCCAGCTCAGATTACTCGCGAACCGCTTCCCGAACGTGCCGCGTATCGCGCTCACCGCGACGGCCGACGAACGAACGCGCCAGGACATCGTCAGTGAACTGTCGCTGGAGGCCGCGCGCTGCTTTGTTGCGTCGTTCGACCGGCCGAACATCCGCTATGCCATCTCAGAAGCGGGCTCCATGAGCGGCCGGGAACGGCTTTGGCAATTCATCGAGACCGAACATCCAAACGACGCTGGCATCGTCTACTGTCTGTCGCGTAAGGCGGTGGAAGAAACGGCCGGCTGGCTCAACTCCAAAGGACGAAAGGCGCTCGCATATCATGCGGGGCTGGAGCCCGCAGTGCGGGCCGCCGCACAAGCGCGCTTCCTGAACGAAGATGGCTTGATCATCGTTGCGACCATTGCCTTCGGCATGGGCATCGACAAGCCGGACGTCCGCTTCGTCGCCCACCTCAATCTGCCCAAATCGATAGAGGCCTACTACCAGGAAACCGGGCGCGCGGGCCGCGACGGTGATCCGGCCAACGCTTGGATGACCTACGGCCTGCAAGACATGGTGCAGCTGCGCCAGTGGATCGCGCAGTCGGACGGTTCCGACGCCTTCAAACAGCTGCAGCGCCAGAAGCTCGATGCGCTGATCGGTCTGGCCGAGATGCCCGGTTGCCGGCGCCAAGCGCTGCTTGCCTACTTCGGCGAAGCACTGCCTTCGCCATGCGGCAACTGCGACAACTGCCTGAACCCGCCCGAGACGGTCGACCAGACCGTCAGCGCGCAAAAGGCGCTATCGGCGGTCTATCGCACCGGCCAGCGCTATGGCGCCGGCTACGTCATCGACGTGCTGACGGGCAAGGCCGAAGAACGCGTACTGCGCAATGGACATGACCGGCTTTCTGTATTCGGAATCGGCGCCGACTTGGCCGCCACCGCATGGAAGGGACTGTTCCGGCAACTCGCTGCCGCCGGCTACTTGAGCGGCGACGAAGACGGTCACGGAACGCTTGCACTTACGGATCGCGCACGCCCACTTTTTCGGGGCGAAGAGCGCTTCCTGATGCGGACGACGAGAGCAACTCCACGCAAATCCAAGAAGGACGCGAAGCAGACCCGGTTCGTGGCCGCCGAGGACGCAGCCCTTTTTGATGCGCTGAGAGCCAAGCGCCTCGAACTCGCCGCCGCCGCGAAACTTCCGCCTTACGTCATCGCGCAGGATCGCACGCTCATCGAACTCGCACAAAAGCGTCCGCGCAACCCCGATGAGCTTCATGATGTGATCGGCTTCGGCGCCAGCAAAATCGCTCGTTACGGTGCCGCGTTCCTGGAGGTTCTCGCAACCTTCAAGAAACATCCAATGTTGAGCAACCGCCTTTCGGCGACGGTCAATCAGACACTCGCGGCCCATCTCCGCGGCCTCGATGCGGAGGCAATTGCCGTCGAACGCCGACTGGATGTCGGCACGGTCTACGGCCATTTCGCCGAGGCGATCGAAGCTGGCCTGCTAAGCGCATCCAGCGTGTTGCTCATCGATGCTGCTGAGCGCGACGAGATCGAATCCGCTTTCGAGCGTTATCAGACGCGCGAAACCGGGCGTCTGGGACCAGTCCATGCCGCGCTTGAGGGCCGATACGACTATGGTCTTCTGAAGTGCGTTCTGGCTGAAGACGTCTAGATGGCGGCTGGCGCTCTAGCGCCTCTGGGCAATCCAAGGGGCGACGTCGTTCGATAGAACCGTCTCCCGTGGCTTGTCCTGAGCAGCCTCACGAAAGAAGACGACACCGATGTACCGGCCGTTGCGGTGGCGGACTTCACACTCTTCCGAGCGTCCGCTAGCTTCCCAGACAAGTTTGAAGTTGTAGGGCAGCCAGACCTCGGAACCGAAATCGAGAAGTGCGCCGGCGGGCGAAATGTTCTTCACTTGGCAGTGGACAACCGGACGGCCAGGAACCCGCACTACGGCGTGATCGCTGTTGTTCTTGCGGCCGAACGCACGCCGCTCCACTTGCACTTTGGCACTCATGACGGACAAAATCCGTAAACTTTAAAGCCTGCTGCGGGTGCGGCCGGACTGGGATGGCGGATGCTCGCCAACCCGCATCGTGCCACCACTCCGTTAACCAAGTTTTACTGACGCCGGCCCTCGGCCAGTCTTTGAGCGACGGTTTGGCAAAGTGCCTCCTGCCCCGCGTTCCAGTTGGCCAGGTTCGAGCCGAACAGATTGGCCTGCGAGTTTA
>CADECN010000286.1 GCA_902825785.1 uncultured Hyphomicrobium sp.
ACTGACGCTGTCCGATCTGGCGGACTGACTTCTCCACAACTGCTTCCGGTGCGAAGCGCGTCAATGGGCCGATCGGCCCATATCAGAGCGCACGCGTCTGCACTCAATCTCACTGAGTTCGGTGCGGAGGACACGAGGCTCATGATCCAGATCATCACGCGCGACAATCGCCGTCTCTTTCATCACGCGCTGATGGAGATGCACCGCCAGCGCAAGCAGGTCTTTATCGACCGCATGCATTGGCGGGTAAGCGAAAGCATGGGCCTTGAGATCGACGAGTTCGATAGCGAGGAGGCAATGTATCTGATTGATGTGGATGCAAACGGGGACGTGCAGCAATCGGCGCGGCTACTGCCAACGCTCTCGCCACATCTTATGAGCGAAGTGTTCGCCAAGCTCTGCGACGATGGACCGCCGAGGTCGGCGCGCGTTTGGGAAGCATCCCGGTTCTGCCCCGCGCCCACCATTGCGAAGGGCGCGCCGCGTCGCGAACTGTTGGCGCGAATGATCGCGGGCATTCTGGAGACTTCGATTCTGTTCGGGATTGAGAAGGTGAGTTTCGTCGCCGGCGCCGCGCTGGCGCCGCTTGCAGATCAAGCGGGCTGGAGCGTGCGCGCATTGGGCCCAAAGCAGAGGATGGGGCGAGAGCGTCTCGTCGCCATGCTGGCCGACGTCACCAGCGATGGCCTTGCGGCCGTACGCCAACGGGCGCGGCTAACTGGTCCTGTCACGCGCTTCGCTGATGCCGGGCTGGCGCGTGCCGCCTGAGCGCGATCGAAACAACTCAACACATTAAGGAGGCTGTCATGCAAGTCGCCACCCCGCGCATGTCTATTCAACCGGCGCTTCATTCAGAGGCTCGTTTCACGCGGGCGTTTGAGGACTTAATGCGGGACGGCTATGTCATCTTGCCAGAAGCGATCAGTCATCTGAAATCGCGTTTGATTTGCGCCGAGGTCGCGCCGCATTTGGCCGCCACGCCGAAGTGCGTAGGCGATTTTTACGGATGGAAGACAACGCGCGTCGGAGGTCTCCTCAACAAGGCGCCTTCAACACAAGACCTGGTTCTCCATCCAGGCGTGCTCGCGATCACCCGCGCGGCGTTGCAGCCGTCGTGTGATTGCCTCCAGCTCAATCTGACGCAAGCCATTCGCGTGCACCCACAAGAGCGAGCCCAGGCGCCGCATCGCGATGAAGAGATGTGGCCCCACGAACCGAAGCTTCGCCCCTGGCTCATCAATGTGATGTGGCCGTTGACTGCTTTCACCGAAGAGAATGGCGCCACGCGCCTTTGGCCAGGCAGTCACACGGACGTGCTCGACCGCAGCATTGATCCAGCGCGGTCGATCCCCGCGGAGATGCAACCCGGTGATGCGCTGGTCTTCCTCGGCGCGCTGACGCACGGCGCTGGCGAGAACCGGTCAAGCGCGCCGCGCGACGGCATCATTGTCTCCTATTGTTTGGGTTGGCTGAAGCAGTACGAAAACCAGTTCTTGGCTTATCCGCCTGCCGTTGCGCGATCATTCCCAGAATCGCTGCAGCGACTCATCGGCTATCAGATGCATCGGCCTAATCTCGGCGGCTGGGAGGGGCAGGATCCGATACAAGCGCTGGCGACAAACCCTCATACGCTTTGTCCGCACGTGGACGCGTTGACGCCCGACATCGCGCGCCAGCTCAAGGCTCACTATGGCGAGGACGCCTGACTTACCCATACCTGAACGCGCGTATCAGGAAATAAAGACAAGGGTCTTGGCGGGCCGCTTCAGGCTGCGTCAGCGACTGGATGCTAGCGCGATCGCGTCCGACCTCGGCGTATCGACAACGCCTGTGCGCGAGGCGCTCTTGCGGTTGACTTCAGAACGGCTCGTAAGCTTCCGTCCGTCGCACGGCTTTGCAGTGGCCATGTGGAGCGAGAGCGGCCTGCGCGATCTTTATCGATGGCGGGGCGAACTCGCCGAGCTGGCGCTTGCGAGTTTCGCTGCGACGGCCCAACCGATGGTGGATGCCGCAGCGAGTTACGCCGACAAGGCCGCAGACCTATTGGCAGGGTTAGCAATCGCCGCACACGCCGAACTCGCACACGCAACGCGAAATGCCGATGATCGGCTGCACATGGCGCGGGTCGCGGAAGCCGAAATCGGGCCGAACGTGGAGCAGGACCTCGCGCCTATCAGTAAGGCGATTTTGAGCGGCAGCATCGCTCCGATCAGAAGCGCGCTTCGAAAGTATCACATGCGGCGTTGCATGAACGCAAAACGGATCCGCGACTGCGCCGCGCTGCTGGGGCTTTCCTCGAACGGCGCCTAGCCGCTTCCCGGCTTAATATTCATTCTTATAAACTCTCTTATTCGTCTGGAGTGTCGCACGCTCTCACCGGATCGAATGAGCGATCCACCTCAATGGAGGAAGTTATGCGTGAAGACCTCGAACAAGACGAACTCACCGATCTGGGCGCCTCCAGCGAGGTGACCCGCGGCATCGTGCAGCGTTTCGCTGAAGAGTCGACGGGCTTGCCCGATTATCGCGACTGAGTTCGCGCTCAACATGGGAGCCTTCAATGGCTGAAGCAGTGCAAGACGTCCACTACGACGTCATCGATCTCGGCGCCATCAGCAAAGTGACGCTGGGCATTCCAAAAGTCCCGTTCGAGGAATCGACGGGGCAGATGGATCATCGCGACTGAGATCCCGGCCGGCGCCGGAGGCCCTCCGGCGCCGTGCTCAGCAGCTAGTGGCGCGCAGATGCACAAGTATGTTCTTGCCCCGCATGTTCATGCCTGCATCGATGGCGACTGGCTCATCTTTCTAGATCTGAAGTCAAATCGCTACTTCGCCGTCAGCGCGGCGCAATCGGCGGCCATCGACGGCATTGCGAACGCGCGCCACGACGACATGGCTGTCGAAATTGCAGCGCTGCAGAAGCTGGCGGCGCGAGGGGTGCTGACGGCTCCGAAAGACGCGCACCCTCCACAAGAGCTGGTTGGCCATTCCGGACGCATCAAAGCGCCCACGATCATGCAGTTCGCGTGGGCTGCGCACTGGGCGTCCACAACGGTGCGACGAGGCGACATGTGGCTTGCGGCTCAACAGATCAGGTCATGGAAGCGGGTGTCGCGCGAGGATGCCGATGCCGCCCACCAAGCCATCTGTCACTTCAATGAAATGCGGCCGTGGCTGCCAAAGCGCTACGTCTGCTTATTCGACGCGCTTTGTCTCATTCGATTTCTCCTGTCGCGCGGCACGCACGCGACGCTTGTGATTGGCGTACGGGCACGGCCCTTTCTTGCCCATAGCTGGGTGGAGCTTGATGGCGCCATTGTCGATGACGGCGGCGAAGACTGCGCCTCTATGCAAGAGATCGTCCGACTATGACCGCTCGTATGGTCGGTTTCCGCTGGCGCCCGACCGATAGAAACGGAGAACGCGAAGCGCGCCTTCGTTTGGAAAGACTTGGCCCCCGCTTTTCCAAGGTGCGCGAGCGGC
>CADECN010000287.1:0-2249 GCA_902825785.1 uncultured Hyphomicrobium sp.
ATGCGAACATGCACAGGTTCGGCATGGAGATATATATGCGCTGTCGGTTGGTGACCGGCAGGCCGATGCCGTGGTTATGCATCAGGTGCTGCATTTCCTGTCGGAGCCGGGGCTTGCCATTCGTGAGGCGGCGCGCGTGCTGGTTCCTGGCGGCAAGCTGCTGATCGTCGACTTCGCACCGCACGAGATGGAGTTCCTGCGCGAGACGGAGGCGCATGAGCGCCTTGGCTTCTCGCATGAGCAGGTCGCGGCATGGCTCGCGGACGCGGGCCTTGAGCTGATCTCGGTGGACGACCTGGCGCCGCATAGCGAAAGCCGCGCGGCACAAAAGACCGAGAGCGCCGGCGAGAAATTGACAGTGACGCTCTGGCTCGCGCAGCGGGCGGGCGTCAATCGTGCACGGCACGCAACAACAACGACAGAAACGCGGGAGGAAGCGCGATGATGGCCGCGGCGAGGGAAAAGAAGAGCCGGCTGCTCGGCGCCGGCGACATCGACGTTTCGTTCGAGTTCTTTCCGCCAAAGACCGACAAGATGGAACAGCAGCTCTGGCACTCGGTTGAGCGGCTTGCGCCGCTCGCGCCCGAATTCGTGTCCGTTACCTACGGCGCGGGCGGGTCGACGCGCGAACGCACGCACGCAACCGTTTCGCGCATCATCAACGAGACGGGACTGCGGCCGGCGGCGCACCTGACTTGCGTCAATGCGTCGAAGGACGACGTGAACGGCGTGGCGCGAGCTTACTGGGACGCAGGCGTGCGTCACGTCGTGGCTTTGCGCGGCGATCCGCCGGACGGCGTGGGCGCGCGCTACGAACCGCATCCGGATGGGTATGGCAACGCGGCCGAACTGGTCGAGGGCCTGAAGAAGATCGGCGGGTTCGAGGTTTCTGTTGCGGGCTATCCGGAGAAGCATCCCGAAAGCGCGACGCAGCAGTCCGACATCGACAATCTGAAGGCCAAGGTCGACGCGGGTGCGGATCGCATCATCACGCAGTTCGGCTTCGACAATGCGCACTATCTGCGATTTCTGGAGCGCGCGCGCGCGGCCGGCATCTGGGTGCCGATCATTCCCGGGCTCGTGCCGATCCATAATTTCCGGCAGGTGGCGGGCTTCGCGGTGCGCGCCGGTGCGAGCGTGCCAGCATGGGTCGCGCGCCGCTTCGAAGGCATCGAGGATGACCCGGCGACGACACATCTGGTGGCGGCGTCGGTCGCGACCGAGCAGGCGCTCGATCTTGTCGACGAGGGTGTCAAGTCGTTCCACTTCTACACGCTGAACCGCGCCGATCTTGTCTATGCGATCTGCCATCTGCTGGGCTTGCGGCCGCTCAAGGTGGCGCCGCTCGAGAAGCGGCGCGCGGCGCAGTGAAATGTGGAGGGCGGAACGGGTGAACCTGTCGCCTCTGGGGGAGGAGGCGAGGCACGGGGGAGACGGGGACAAGAGGTTCAGTCCGCGTTCCAGCCCTCCGAAGTGTTCGACGCGGGCAGCCGGAAATAGGTTCGAAGCGTTTTGAAGAAAATTTCGCAGTCAACGGTTGAAAGTCGGTCATGAGACGCAAGCCAAGTTATGCCGCCCTGGAGAAAGCCGCGTCCGAGCGCATCCTGATCATCGACGGCGCGATGGGCACGATGATCCAGCAGTACAAGCTGGGCGAGAGCCACTATCGCGGCGAGCGCTTCCAGGATCACTCCAAGGACATCAAGGGCAACAACGATCTGCTGGTTCTGACGCAGCCGGACATCATCGAGGAGATCCACGGCAAGTATCTGCGCGCCAACGCCGACATCATCGAGACCAACACGTTCAATGCGCAGCGTATCTCCATGGCCGACTACCACATGGAGGATCTGTCTTACGAGATGAACGTGGCGGCGGCGAAACTCGCGCGGCGCGCGTGCGATGCCTGGACGGCGAAAACGCCGGACCGTCCGCGCTTCGTCGCGGGCGCCGTGGGGCCGACGAATCGGACCGCGTCGATCTCGCCCAACGTAAACGACCCGGGTTTTCGCAACGTGAACTTCGATGAGCTGCGGGACGCCTACAAGGAGCAGGTGCGCGGGCTGATCGAGGGCGGCTCCGACATCATCCTGATCGAGACCATCTTCGACACCCTCAATGCGAAAGCGGCCGGGTTCGCGACGCTGGAAGTGTTCGAAGAACTCGACATCGAGCTGCCGATCATGATTTCGGGGACGATCTTCAGCCCTTCCTTGTTGAGACGCGCCGCCGCCTCGAGGATGGCCCGC
>CADECN010000287.1:2259-3458 GCA_902825785.1 uncultured Hyphomicrobium sp.
GATCACGGATCGTTCGGGGCGGACACTGTCAGGGCAGACGGCGGAAGCGTTCTGGTATTCGATGCGGCATCTGAGGCCGTTCTCGATCGGGCTCAACTGCGCGCTGGGCGCCGAGCTGATGCGCCCGTACATCGCGGAGCTTTCGCACGTGGCGGATGTTCGCATCTCGGCCTATCCGAACGCCGGCCTGCCGAACGCCATGGGCGAATACGACGAAAGCCCGCACGAGATGGCGTGCAAGGTGGAACCGTGGCTCGCGGATGGGCTGATCAACGTGATCGGCGGCTGCTGCGGTTCGACGCCCGATCACATCGCGCACATCGCGAGCCATGCGAAGGGATATAAGCCGCGCGCGGTGCCGAAGATGGAGCCTAGGATGAAGCTCTCCGGGCTTGAACCTTTCGTGCACGGGTGAAGCGATGCGCAGAGACGATATACATCAAGTTAATGAGCTTCTGAGCAATGAAAAGAGCATCAGGAGAGACATTGATGTCCTCCAAGAATTAATCGCGAGACGACATCAGATTGGTTTCGTAGGTTTTTTGGACGATGCAGCGGAGGTTGGGGCGTCGCTGTTGCAAATGGCGGACGGAAGTTTCCCGCGGCAACCAGTTTCATTAGCGGCGCATATTGAATTGACCAACGACATTTGCTCGGCCCTCCAGAAATTTCTTCTGGCAGAGCGTGATGCCTGCAGCGCGAAATTACGGGAACTGGGAGTTGATTGAGTTCATGAGTATGACAGCCGCGGGTGCACAGGTGCGACTTAGCTTCTATCCCGTCATCCAGTCGAAGGCCGCGAGCCAGGCTACCATCGGCTTATGCCTTGTTGCCTCCTGCACGGACCCCCGCCTTTGCGGGGGTGACGTTCGGTTAAACGAGATTGGAACGCATCGGACTCGAGTGGCAACATGACCACATCCAGCGCGTGCATGGGTGACGCGATGACGGCGCATTGATTGGGTGACGAGGACATCATGGCAGACAGAACCGGACAATGCCTCTGTGGCGCGGTGACTTACCGCCTTACCGACGAACCGCTCGCCACGCGCTTATGCTTTTGCCGCGAGTGCCAGCGTATCGCCGCGCACGGCACGGTGAACTTGGCGATGCCGGTCGACGCTGTCGAAAAACAGGGCGAACTCGCCGTTTACACGCGAACGGCCGATAGCGGTAACACGATGCTGCATCACTTCTGC
>CADECN010000288.1 GCA_902825785.1 uncultured Hyphomicrobium sp.
CGCCCGTGTACGTCAGTACGACCGCCATCTGCAGGAAGACGCGGAAGAAGTCGCGGATGTTGTCGGCCCGGTGTTCAAGGAAGCTTTCGGCGCAGTCTCCACCCTGCAGCAGGAAACCATGACCCTGCGCGATGGTGGCAAGCTGTTTTTTGAGTTCGCGCGCCTCACCCGCGAACACGAGCGGCGGGAACGTCGCGAGCTTCGCCTCCACGTCCTTCACAAGGGCAGCATCCGGATAGTCCGGAACCTGCAGAATGGGACGGGCGCGCCAGCTTTCGGGCGACCACTTTTCGGCTTGGACGGCGGGAGCCATTTTCTAGTTCTCTCCTCGGGCACAAGCGAGGGCACCGAACGACGGCACCTGCGCACTGTACTCCTGTTTCTGGCGGGCGCTTATAGGAGATATGGGGCGGCGGCGCCAGCCCGCCGGCGCGACCTGAGCCCCGCCCGGAAATATGGGGGTTTGCGCAGCTTCGCGGCCCTCAAAATCGGCGCTCTAAAGACTGGCCGACATGCCGCCGTCGACCACGAGCTCGGAACCGGTGCAATAAAGGCTGTCGTCGGACGCAAAGAAGACCGCCGCGCCCGTCAAGTCTTCCGGAAAGCCCAGGCGACCCATGGGCGTCTTATCGACCAGCAGCTTGCGGGCCTGCGGCAGCTTCAGCATACGCTCGGTGATCGCGGTTTCGATGTAGCCCGGCGCGATCGTGTTGACCCTGACATTGAAGGACGCGTACTCGACCGCCAGACCGCGCGTCAGCGCCGTCACCGCGCCCTTGGTGGCGGTATAGGCCGCCAGCGGCCGCAGGCCGCGATTGGCCATGATGGACGAAATGTTGATGATCGAACCGGCCGCCGACTTGCGCAGCAGCGGCAGGCAATCGCGCGATAGCCGCAGAACGCCGTCGATGTTGACCTCGCTCAGTCGCGTCCATTCCGCATCCGTGAGCGTGCGCAATTCGCCGCGAACCAGGATGCCCGCGTTGTTGACCAGCACGTCGGCCCGATCGTGCGCACTGGCGACCGCGCGAACAAGCGCGGTAACGTCCTGTCCCTTGGAAACATCGACCAGCATCGCGGTCGCCTTGCCGCCGGCCTTGCGGATCAACTGCGCGGTTGCCTCGGCGGTCTCACCGTTGAGATCCGTCACCCAGACGTGCGCGCCCTCGGCGGCGAACCGCATGGCGATGGCCTGTCCGATTCCGATGCCCGAACCGGTGACGATGGCGATTTTTCCGTCGAGACGTTGCATACCCGCTCCGCGAACCAAAACAACTGCCACCCCATAGAGGCGTGCGGCGCGACGATCAACCGGCAGCTTCGCCGGGCGCAACCCATTTTTCCCGCATAGTGACGAGTTCCTCCGCGGCGCTTGGATGCAGCGCCATGGTCCGGTCAAAGTCGGCCTTCGTGGCGCCAAGGCGCAGCGCAATCGCGGCCATCTGCACGATCTCGGCGGCGTCCGGCCCGAGCATGTGGACGCCCAGCATCCGCTGGCTCGCGGCATCCACCACGAGTTTGACGAAGGTCGGATCGTCGCGGCCCGCAAGGATCGCCTTCATCGGCCGGAAACTCGCCTTGTAGACGTCGATGGAGCCAAACTTCGCGCGCGCCGCGGTTTCCGAATAGCCGACCGTACCGATCTCAGGCGTCGAGAAAACCGCCGTCGGGATATACTCGTAATCCAGTGCCGCGACGCCCTTGCCGAACGTCCTGTCGGCGAAGGCGTGCCCCTCACGGATTGCGACCGGCGTGAGGTTGACGCGATTGGTGACATCGCCAACCGCAAAGATGTTGGGTGTGCTGGAGCGGTTCTCGCCATCGACGATGATCTCGCCCGCGACACCGGTGGCGACGCCGGCATCCGCCAGTCCCAGCCCCGCGGTGTTCGGCGAACGGCCGATCGCGAACATGATCTCATCCGCCACCAGCGTCTCGCCCGATTTGAGCACGCCGTTGAGTGCGCCGCCCTGCTTTTCGATAGCGGTAAACACGTCGTTGGTGATGATGCGGATACCGCGACGACCCATCGCCACGGTCAGCCGCTCGCGCAGGTCCTCGTCGAAACCGCGCAGGATTTTCTCGCCGCGATAGACGAGCGCGACCTCAGAGCCGAGGCCACGAAAGATCGACGCAAACTCGACCGCGATATAGCCGCCGCCCGCGACGACGACGCGCTTGGGCAGCTTTGCCAGGTGAAACGCTTCGTTGGACGTGATCACATGCTCGATGCCGGGCAGTCCGGAGTCGACATTGGGCTTGCCGCCGGTAGCAATCAGGATGTGCTTGGCGCTGACGGTGCGGCCCGAAGCGGACAGGCGCACTTCGTTTGGCGAGACGAGCACCGCCCGCTCGCCGAAAACTTCAACGCCGGCGCGATTAAGACCGCCGCGATAGAGCCCCTCAAGCCTTGCGATCTCCTTGTCCTTCGCCGCGATCAGGCTTGGCCAGTCGAAGGCGGTTTCGCCCACCTGCCATCCAAAGCCCGTCGCATCGCCGAAGTCCTCCGCGAAGCGGCTGGCATAGACGAGCAGCTTCTTGGGAACGCAACCGCGAATGACGCAGGTGCCGCCGAACCGGTCCTCTTCCGCGATCGCGACCTTCGCGCCGTATCCGGCCGAAATGCGTGCGGCGCGAACCCCACCCGAACCCGCTCCGATGACGAACAGGTCAAAATCGTAGGCTGTCATGGAATCCTGCTCGGTGCCCGGCGGGCCGAACTACGGCTTCTTGCCCTGCACATCCTGCATCATCTTTTCGCTATACTTGATGCCGATCGCCGCGCCTTTCTGCATCAGCTCCGGCGTCTTGGCGATGAACTTGGCGCCCGCGCCCGAGCGATAGAAATCGGCAACCGACTTCATTTCCTCCGCCGTGAAATTCTCAGCATAGAGCACCGCGAAGTCGGTCAGCATCTCATCCTTGTAGGCGAGAAACTTTTTCATATTCTCTTCGAATTCGGCGGTGAGCTGCCTGCCCTGCTCCGACGTGTCGCTCTTGGCGCCCTTTGCGAATCCGCGCGTCATGGCTTCCACCATGCCGTCCATCTGCTTGGTGACGCCGGTTACTTCCATCAGATCGCGGGCTGCGGCGACGCGCTCCGCATCGGGCGCGGCCGGCGCCGCGTCTTGTGCGTGCGCCAGACCGGAAAATCCAAAAGCGCACATCAGCACGGCTGAGAGTACGGCGCGGCGCATGTCAAATCTCCTCTTCGAAGTCGGCGTCCTCGCGCGACAGCACTTCGACGCCCATCGGCCCGGCGATGATGCCGACATCCGCGATCCCGAGAAACAGGCCGCTCTCGACGACGCCGGGAATGAGCTTCAAAGCGTCGTCCAGCGCTTCCGGATCGTCAATCTCACCGAACGAGCAATCGAAAATATGGTTGCCGTTGTCGGTTACGAAGGCGCCGCC
>CADECN010000289.1 GCA_902825785.1 uncultured Hyphomicrobium sp.
GAAAATCGCTTTTCGCGCTTCGGATTGCAAGACGCCGTGCGAACCTAAGGCATGATCGTGGCACTCAGAGTGCAAAAATCCTCCAAGCGAAAGAATTTCGGGCCCGTCACGGCGGTGGGAAAAACCACGCCAGCGACCAGGCGCACGGCCGGCCAGGGTCCAAAAAGCGGTCCGCTCACGAAAACGGAAATAGACGAGATCTTTTACCGTCTCTGGAAAGAGAACCCGGAGCCCAAGGGCGAACTCGACTACGTCAATCCCTACACGCTTTTGGTCGCGGTTGTGCTGTCGGCACAGGCGACAGACGCGGGCGTGAACAAGGCGACCCGGCCGTTGTTCGCGCATGTCGATACCCCGACAAAAATGCTGGCGCTCGGCGAGGACCGCCTGCGCGAAGCGATCAAGACCATCGGCCTCTACCGCAACAAGGCGAAAAACGTGATCGCCCTTTCCCGGCGCCTGATCGATGAATACGGCGGCGAGGTGCCCCCAGACCGCGACGCGCTGGAGTCGCTGCCGGGCGTCGGCCGCAAGACTGCGAACGTGGTGATGAATATCGCCTTCGGCGAGCCGACGATGGCGGTCGACACCCACGTCTTCCGCGTCGCCAACCGCATTGGCCTCAGCCGAGGAAACACACCTATTTCGGTTGAGGAAGATCTAAT
Organism: uncultured Hyphomicrobium sp.; assembly: GCA_902825785.1. GTDB lineage: Bacteria > Pseudomonadota > Alphaproteobacteria > Rhizobiales > Hyphomicrobiaceae > Hyphomicrobium_B. The sequence continues at coordinate 666 of CADECN010000289.1, forward strand.
GCGGGTGGTCCCGCCCCGCTATGCATTGCATGCGCACCACTGGTTGATCCTTCACGGCCGCTACCTGTGCAAGGCCCGAAAACCAGAGTGCTGGCGCTGTCCGATCGCCGCGCTCTGTCGCTATCCCGACAAATCGCCTGCGCCTTGAGCCCCAGAGTCTTTCCTGAAGTTTAATCCAGAGCCGACAATTTCGCTCAAACACGCCCCAAGTTTTCGAAGACAGCAGAACCGCGCTTTAGCACCCCTGACGTAGCTTCGCCCTCGGAGCGGTACACGACGGGTGTGAAGGCAATGGCAGTCATTAACGGCACGAATGGCAACGACGTCATCACCGGCACGGCAGCCGATGACGTCATCAGCGGCGGCGATGGCAACGACCGTATCAACGGCGGCGCCGGCAACGACACGCTTTACGGCAACGCAGGCAACGACACGCTGACGGGCGATGCCGGCAACGACACCCTCTATGGCGGCGACGGCGACGACGGCTTCTTCGGCGGCGGTGGCGACGACACGATCTATGGTGAAGCCGGCAACGACACGATGTACGGCGACGCCGGTAACGACATGTTGTTCGGCGGCGCTGGCAACGACAAGCTCTACGGCGGCACCGGCAATGACACGCTGAACGGCGGTTCGGGCGTCAACGTCATCGATGGTGGCGCCGGCTTCGATACCCTCGTGATCGATTTGGACTCGGCCACTCTGACGAAAGCCATGCGCGACGACCTCGCGCTGCTCAAGAGTTGGATGGACAGCGAACTTGCTGCCGCCGGCTCGGTCGCCAATCTTTCGGCCAAGACCTCCGGCTCGACCCTCACATTGTCCGCGCTTGGCCTGACCGTCAGCCTGATCGAGGCCGTCAAGATCACACTCGACGGCGTCGAAAAGCCGATCGGGTATTTCCTGAACCAGGCACCGCAAGCGATCGCCGAAGTCACGGCCACAACGAGCGAGGACACGGCTCTCGTCGGCAGCATCATCGCAAGCGATGCGGACGGCGATGCGCTTGCGTTTGCCATATCCGCCGGACCCTCTAACGGAACGCTGGCGCTGGATGCGGCAACAGGCGCCTATACCTACAAGCCGACCGCCAATTTCAGCGGCAGCGACACGTTCGAGGTCGCCGTCAGCGACCCTTCGGGCGCAACGGTGCACCAGCGCGTGACCGTCGATGTCGGCGCGGTCGCCGATGCCCCAACACTCGCCGTCCAGGATAAGACCGTCGTGCTCGGCAGCAAGACTGTGCTGGGCTCGAAGTCCGCCGATGTCATCATCGGCAGTGACGATGCGACGATGATTTACGGCGGTGCGGGCGACGACAAGATCGTTGCTGGATCAGGCGTCGTGACGACCGCGCTCCACCTCTCCGCGGCACTCGTCGATCTTGACGGCTCGGAATCTCTCAGCATCCGCATCGGCGGCTTGCCTTCGGGAGCGAGCTTGTCAGCCGGCACTCACAACTCCGATGGTTCTTGGTCGCTGGCCTCAGCTGATCTCGATGGCCTTTCGCTGACGACGCCGAGCAACGCCCCGATAACCCTCACCGTCGAGGCAACGGCGACCGAAGCAAGCGGTGAGACGGCATTGACCTCGGCGGTGCTCAACATCACCTTCGACGCCAGCGATGCGCCGTCCATCCTCGTTGGCGGCTCGGGCAATGACCTCGTGTTCGGCGGCGCGGCTGACGACGTGATCTATGGTCAGGCCGTACCAACCGGAAAATCGCCGGTCGCGTCGGTTGCCAAGGAGGGCGACAACGACGTTCTGCACGGTGGCGACGGCAACGACACGATCTACGGCCAGAACGGCGACGACGAACTTTATGGCGATGCCGGCAACGACACTTTGAGCGGCGGCAAGGGCAACGACAAGCTCTGGGGCGGAGACGGCAACGACACGCTCAACGGCAACAGCGGCAATGACATACTCGACGGCGGCGCTGGCAACGACAAGCTCTACGGCAGCTCAGGCGATGACATCCTCATCGCCGGCGAAGGCGATGACCTGTACGACGGCGGCTCGGGCTTCGACGTGCTCGACTTCTCCGCGGCAAGGCAGGGCGTCACCGTCGATGTCTCGCTGAAGACCGCAAGCGGCCTCGGCAACGACACCTTTAAGAACATCGAGAGCTTCCTGGGCTCCGCTCATGGCGACTGGTTCAAGGGCTCGAGCAAGGCCGATATCATCAACGGCGGCGACGGCGACGACTGGATTCGCGGACTGGGTGGCGCCGACACGCTGACGGGCGGCAACGGCAGCGACACCTTCTTCTGGGAAAAGAAGGACGTCGGCGCGGGCATGGGTGTCGATCACATCACGGATCTTGGCGCCGGAGACGTGCTCGATTTCCGTAAGCTCGTGTCCCTGGGCTCAAAAAAGCTGAGCGACGTGGTGAAGGTGACCGACACATCCGCGGGCCTGTCGGTCTCAGCCAAGATCGGCACGGATTTTGTGACCGTCGCGGTTCTCGACGGCGTCCACGACAAGACGGCGGCCGATCTGCTCGCGCAAGGTCACCTGCTGGTCGGCTGATCCACTTCCGACAGGTCGAGGCGCATGGCGAGCCCGGCGTTCGCCATGTGCGCCTTGGCCTCGGGAATGGAATACGTGCCGAAATGGAAGATCGAGGCCGCGAGCACCGCACTCGCGCGCCCATCGCGCACGCCCGCGACCAGGTGATCGAGGTTCCCGACGCCGCCCGAGGCAATGACCGGCACACTGACCGCGTCCG
>CADECN010000290.1 GCA_902825785.1 uncultured Hyphomicrobium sp.
GCGAAGATCACCACGGGTCCCAGCACGTTCGGAACGATGTGACGGAACACGATCTCGAGCGGTCTGGCCCCCGATGCGCGCGCCGCTTCGACAAATTCCTTGTGCCGGAGCGCAATGGTCTGGCCGCGCACGATGCGCGCCATGGTCAGCCATTCGACCGCGCCGATGGCGCAAAAGATCAGCACGAGATTGAGCGTCGGATCGTCGAACTGCACGACAGTCATCAGCACGATGACGAAGAAGATGAACGGGATGGCGTAGAGCACATCGACGAAACGCATCATCAGATCGTCGATCCAACCGCCGAAGAAACCCGCGATGGCGCCGTACGCCACACCGATGGTGAGCGCCACGAGGGTTGCCGCGAGGCCGACCAAAAGGGAAATACCAAGCCCCGCGATCAGCCGCGCGACCATATCCCTGCCCTCGGTGTCGGTGCCGAGCAGGTGCATGTTGTCGAACGTGGGCGCGATGGCGACGCTGTCGCGGAAGATCGTGTCCGACTTATGCACCCACAGCATCGGGCCGAAGATCGCGATCAGCACGAGGATGGCGACAACATAGAGGCTCGTAACTGCCGCCGGGTTGCTCATGATGCGACGGCGCGCGTCTTCCCAGAGTGAGCGGCCTTTGATCGCCTTCGGCGGTCCGGCTTCGTCGAAAACAAGATCGCTCATGCGGTGCGGGCTCTCGGATCAAGCACGCGGTACATCAGATCCGCGACAAGGTTCAGGAAGATGATCAGGAACGAGTAGATCAGCACCACGCCCATCACGAGCGTGTAGTCGCGTTGCTGAGCCGCGAGCACGAACTGCTTGCCGATGCCTGGCAGGCTATAGACCGTCTCGACCACGAAGGAGCCGGCCATCACGCCGGCAAGCGCCGGGCCGACGTACGAAACGATAGGCAAAAGCGCTATCGGCAGCGCGTGACGGATGATGACCTGGCTTTCAGGAAGCCCCTTGGCGCGGGCTGTGCGGATGGCGTTGGAGCGCATCGCCTCGATCATACTGGCGCGCATCAGGCGCGAGACAATGGCAGTGAGCGGCAGCGCGAGCGTGAGGATCGGCAGCAGCAGGTAACGTATGCCGTATTCGTCGCGGTAGAGCCCCTGCGTGGGCAAGAGCCGACACTCGACACCGAAATAGAGTTGCAGGATCGGCCCCACCACAAGGGGCGGCAAACACACCCCTGCGATGGCGATCGCCATGACGAGATAATCTTGCGCCTTGTTTTGCCGCAGCGCGGCGATCACGCCTAGGAAGCCGCCGACGAGCAGCGCGAAGATCATGGCGCCAAGCCCAAGCACGAGGCTCGTGGGCGCGCCTTCGGCGATGATGTCGACGACCTCTTTGTCCTTGTAGGTCATGGACGGGCCGAGATCGCCCCGCAGCAGGCCGCCGACATAGTCGGCAAGCTGTTCGTGGATGGGCTTGTCGAGGCCGAACTTCTCTTGCAGCCGCCGCTCGATCTCGGGCGGCATCTGCCGTTCCTTCGTGAACGGACCGCCGGGCGCCAGGTGCATCAGCACGAACGCCGCGGCGATGATCGCTAGCAGTGTAGGAATTGCGATGACGAGACGCCGAAAGACCTGTGCGAGCATCCGTGCGTCCAAATTCCTGTCGGCGCGGGGCGAGTCCCGGCTTAAGCGCGCGCGAACCTTGCTTCCCTGGAAAGCCGTGTCAACGTGGCGTCGACATGACTGAGTTCCATCGCGTCACACCGCAGTTCGCCGTCGCCGGACAGCTCGAATTGGCCGATATCGCCCGTGCCGCCGACGAGGGATTTAAGGTCCTCGTCTGCAACCGGCCCGAGGGCGAGGACGTAGGTCAGCCTACGGAAGCGGAGATCAAAGCGGCGGCTGCGGCGGCTGGCCTCACCTACCGCAGCCTGCCTTACGCCGGGCAAACGCCGCCAAACGTGGTGGCGGAGACCGCAACTTTGCTGGATGGGACGCCAGGGCCTGTTTTGGCCTATTGCCGAACCGGGAAGCGGTCGATTATGGCCTGGGCCCTCGCGGAGGCCCTTTCGGGCGCCCGCCGGCCGGATGAAATTATCGCCTTGGCGGCCAAGGCAGGCTACGACTTAGGGGGAGCGCGCGGGGCGCTCGACACATTGGCGCCACGGACCTAGCCGAGAGCCGTTACCCGTTTGGGATGACAAGCACCCAAACGATCTTCATCAGTACGATCAACGATAGGGCGAGCATCACAGTGCGCACGCGATCCAACGCGAACATGCAGAAGGTGAATGCGGCGGCCATGGCGCCTGCCGATGCAACCTCCGGGCCGCGAAAGGCCTAAGCGCAGTGACGGACGCAACCCCCCGTGTGTTCCAGACCTCCGGCCGCGTTTGGCTGAAGGATTTCGAATTCGGCCTGACCGGCCTCAAGGTGCGCAAGACCGGCGCACACGTCCCGTATTCACCATCGGTGCTGAAGCAGGTTTATGCGTGGTTCGCGTACTTCTTTTCCGCGCAGCGCATCGAACCGGCGACGCCCTCTTTCACCATCGCGTTTTCGCCAGAGCGCGCGCGGCCTTGGTATTTGATCTGGGCCGTCTCACGCGCGGCAGGCGCGAAGTACGAGAAGGACATCTCCAAGGCCGACGTCGTGATGCACTTCGAGGACGCGACCTACAGCCCCAATGATCCGCCCGGTAAACTGAAGCCTGGCGCCAGGCTGATTAACTTCAACGCGCGCGATGTGTCGAAATCCAACGTGTCGCGGGCATGCGGCGTGGCGTTTGGGACGCTTGCCGTGGACCCCGCTAAACACGTTGGTCCAGCTGTCGAGAAATCCGAGATCAACGCGGCCCACGATGGCCGCATCGTGCAGTGCCCCACACAGCCGATCCCAGGCCGGGTTTACCAGCGCGTGATCGACAACCGCATGGCCTCGAACCCGAACTGGGTGGAGGACCTGCGCACCTGCACCGTTGGCGGCAAGCCGGTGTGCGTCTTCCTCAAGCGGCGCGAAGTAACCAAGCGCTTCCTCAATACGAATACGGAGGTTCTGCTCAGGGCGCCGGACGAGGTGTTCACGCCCGAAGAGATGCAGCAGATCGGCGTGTTCACGCGCGAGATCGGCTTGGATTGGGGCGGTGTGGACGTGCTGCGCGATCGCGCTGATGGGCGGCTCTACATTGTCGACGCGAACAAAACCGACATGGGCCCGCCGATCGGGCTCAACCTGCCGGACAAGCTCGTGGCGACGCGCCAGCTGGCCAAGGCGTTCCGGGCGTTTGCACGCGGCTCAGCCTAAAAAGGGCTTCCGGCATGGCGTATAAGA
>CADECN010000291.1 GCA_902825785.1 uncultured Hyphomicrobium sp.
TTTCAGCGCGAACGAAGGGCTCGCCTGTCTGACCCGTGATATCGGCGAGCCGAACCTTTTCGAAGCGCACATAAGGTGCGGGCAGCAGCCGGAGATTGACGGAACCGCCGACTCTGACGTCGCGGCCAAGAACCTTGGACGCTTCTTCCTCGAAGACGCCGCGGTAGCCGTTCCAGTCGATGAATGTCGGCACGGCAAAAAGCGCCGCGAACACGACGGCAAGCAGTCCACCGAAGTAGAGCAGGGCGTTGTTCATATGGACAGATTCGTCATGCCAAAAATGGCCAAGTCGCGCCGCTTGCGGACATCGATCGGCCTGCTCCGCTCCCTAGGTTGTGGAGCGGCGACATTATCGCACGCTCGCGACTTACGCTGAAACGGAAATTTGGCGCATTTCCAGGCGTTTGATCACATTGTGGATGAAAAGCTCGAAAGGCGTGCCGGATATGCGTCATGCGCCCGAGTGGTGTTGTAGCACCCGCTACAGTAGGTTACCTCAATCAGCATGACATCGACTCGCAAGCCGCCGGGCGCGGCAGAACTTTCGTCAGATGTCGAGGACGTGCCGTTCGATCTTCCCGAGACGCCCGTCCGCGAAACGTCTGCCCCGCCGCAATCGTCGGACGCACCGCCATCGATTTCGGCGCGCGCGGTAGCGGCGAGCCGTGCCGCGCCGGCGTATCTGGAAGGCTTAAATCCTGAGCAGCGCGATGCTGTCGAGACGACCGAGGGCCCGCTGCTCGTGCTGGCGGGCGCGGGTACTGGCAAGACGCGCGTTCTGACGACGCGAATTGCGCATATCCTGGCGACAGGCAAGGCATACCCGTCTCAGATCCTCGCCGTCACCTTCACCAACAAAGCGGCGCGCGAAATGCGCGAGCGCATCGGCGCGCTGATCGGCGGCGCCGTAGAGGGAATGGCGTGGCTCGGGACCTTTCATGCCATCGGCGTCAAGATTTTGCGCCGCCACGCCGAACTCGTTGGGCTTAAATCCGGCTTCACGATCCTCGACGACGACGACCAGGTTCGTCTGTTGAAGCAGGTCATCGAGGCGGCAGGCATAGACAAGGACCGATGGCCCGCGCGCCAGCTCGCAGGGCTGATTGATAGCTGGAAAAACCGCGGACTGACGCCGGACAAGGTGCCCGAAGGCGAGGCCTTCTCATTCGCGGCGGGCAAAGGGCGCGATCTCTACAAGGCCTATCAGACGCGGCTCAAGGAACTCAACGCCTGCGACTTCGGCGATCTGCTGCTGGAGACGCTCAGGCTGCTGCGCGAGCACCCTGACGTCCTTGCCGACTATCATCGGCGCTTCCGCTATATCCTTGTCGACGAGTACCAGGACACGAATGTCGCGCAATACTTGTGGCTGCGGTTGCTCGCACAGGGTTCTCCCAACGTCTGCTGCGTCGGAGACGACGACCAGTCGATCTACGGTTGGCGCGGCGCGGAGGTCGATAATATCCTGCGCTTTGACCAGGATTTTCCCGGCGCCAAGATCATACGGTTGGAACGCAACTACCGCTCGACCGGGAACATTCTCGCCGCCGCCTCTGGCCTTATCGCCAAAAACGACGGTCGTCTGGGCAAGACCCTTTTCACGGACGGCGCGGCGGGAAAAAAAGTCGCGGTTGCGAACTTCTGGGACGACGAGGCGGAGGCGCGCGCGATCGGCGAGGACATCGAGACCTTGCAGCGCGCGAAATACAAGCTCAACGAAATAGCCGTACTGGTGCGCGCGTCGTTCCAGATGCGCGTGATCGAAGACCGCTTCATCACGCTCGGGATGCCCTATCGCGTCATCGGCGGGCCGCGTTTCTACGAGCGGCAGGAAATCAAGGACGCGATCGCGTATCTGGAGATCGTCGCCAATCCCGCCAACGACTTGAAGTTCGAGCGCATCGTCAACATACCGAAACGTGGCATCGGCGACACTGCGGTCAAGCGCATCCACGAACTGGCGCGAATGCGCGGCGTGCCGATGTATCAAGCATCGCGCGAGATCGTGGAAACGGACGAACTCGCGAGCAAGGCACGCCGGTCCCTGAACGATCTCATACTCTCGTTCGAGAGATGGCGAAGCGAGCTCGATCGCGTGCGCCATACGGAACTCGCTGAGCGGATACTGGACGAATCCGGCTACACGGCCATGTGGCAGGCCGATAAGAGCCCTCAGGCCCAGTCGCGGCTGGAGAACTTGAAGGAACTCGTGCGCTTCATGCACGACTTCGACAGCCTTCCGGGCTTCCTTGAACACGTCGCACTGGTGATGGATGCCGACCAGGGCAGCGACGGCGACCGCGTGTCGCTGATGACGCTGCACGCAGCCAAGGGCCTCGAATTCGGCAGCGTGTTCCTGCCCGGTTGGGAGGAAGGGCTGTTTCCGCATCAGAGGTCGCTTGATGAAAGCGGCAAGGCCGGGCTCGAGGAGGAGCGCCGGCTCGCCTATGTCGGGATCACGCGCGCCAAGGCGTTTGCCAAGATCAGTTTCGCGCAGAACCGGCGCAACCGCGGGCTCTATCAATCGGCGATCCCGTCCAGGTTCGTCGATGAACTGCCCGAGCCGCACATCGAGGTCATAGAAAGCCAAACGCCGTATGGCGGCATGACGGCGGCGTATCGCGGCGGCTTCGGACCAAGCCGTTTCGATCGCGCCGCGCCAGAGCCATTTTCATCGCGATACGAAACACCCGGCTGGCAGCGCGCGCAGCAGTCCTGGCAGTCCAACCACGGGAAAGCGAGCAACAAGAAATCGCGCGCACCCGTCACCCTTGAGGGGGAATTGGTGGCAGCTTCGACCGCCAGCGCTCCGCAGTTTCACAACGGAACCCGGGTCCGGCACGAAAAATTCGGCGAAGGAACCGTCACGTTCGTCGACGGCAACAAATTGACGATCGACTTCGACGACGGCTCAACAAAGCGCGTCGTTGCAAGCTTCGTCGACCTTGCGTGAATGTCGTCTGCCTTGCGCTCAGAGCGCGGCTGAACTGCGGCGCACAATTAGTTTTCTTGACGCCGATCCATCAATCGCCGTATTTCACCACTATTCTGCCTTGGTGGGGAACGTCGTCCTGCCGTCTCGTAAGTATCTCTGTCAAAAGTGCATTTAGTAATCCGAGATCGGATGATGAGGACGTGTGTGAGAATTGTTGCAAAACCGGCGACGGTTTGAAACAAATGTGGGGTCTAAGAGTTTGGGAGGGTAGAATCCGGAATAGGAGTTACCAAATGGGCACCTTCACGAACTGGCTACGTAACGGTCTGCTAGATCGATGGGGG
>CADECN010000292.1 GCA_902825785.1 uncultured Hyphomicrobium sp.
AAGCAGGTCCAGCGGCCCCTCGAAACCTTCGATGTCGACGAGGAACGCATCTGCGCGCGACGGCGCATCCTCGAGATCGGGCGCTTCCCAACCCGACGTCTCTTCGCCTGCTTCCGATTCGCCGATGCTCATCACCGCTCGCGCATCAAGGATTGTAGATACTTTGCCTCAAGCGACGGACACTACACTGATTCAGATGGCTGGAGTCGCAAGCCTGCCCTCTTGAGCACGCCCTAATGCGCTCACGAGCTCCAAATCGAAATGAGTTCGTGTTCGGCCTCCGCCACGTCGAACTCTTCGAAACGCTTGGCCGCGGCAATGGCCGCGTCGAATCGCGCTGCCGCCTCGCCCGAAAGGCGCGGCACACCCTCGGCTGCCTCGACCATTTCGTTCATGTCACCATTGCAGTGAAGCGCGACGTCCGACCCTGCCGCTATGACCGCTTCGGCACGCGCTCGGATCGGACCCGACAGCGCTTTCATGCTCAGATCGTCGCTCATTAAAAGGGCGCCAAATCCGATCTCGCCACGAATGACCTTCGACGTTACAAGCGGCGACGTGCTGGCAGGATTGTCCGCATCGATATCGGAATAGACGACGTGCGCGGTCATCGCGGCCGGCAAATCGGCGAGCGCGCGGAACGGTACGAAATCCGTGCGAGATAGCACCTCAAGCTTCGTGTCCACGACGGGCAGATCGAGATGACTGTCGGCAGTCGCGCGGCCATGTCCAGGAATGTGCTTGATGATGGGCGCGACGCCGCCTGCCATCAGCCCGCGCGCAACCGCCCGGCCAAGTGCGATCACCTGATCCGCAGAGCGGCCGTAGGCCCTGTCGCCGATGATGTCGTGCGCGCCCTCGACCGGCAGATCGAGCACAGGCGCGCAGTTCATGTTGAACCCGAGCGCCGAAAGTTCGGTAGCCGCCAGCCGCGCAATATTGAAAGCCGAGCGGCAGGCCGACGCCGGATCGACACCGTATAGCTCGGCATAGACGGCCGCCGGCGGCAGGTTCCGCGCGATCGGCTCTTTGACGCGCTGAACGCGCCCGCCCTCTTGGTCGACGAGCACCAGAACATCATCTCGGCCTATGGCGTCCTTCGCGCTCGCGATCAGCCGTCTGATCTGCTCGAAGCTTCCGATATTGCGCTTGAAAAGTATAATCCCTGCAGGCCGTTCCGCCGCCAGAAACGATGCTTCGGCGGGCGTCAGACAAACTCCGGAAAGGCCGGTTATAAGGGCGCGCGTCATGATGCTACGCTTGCGCACGCTTCAATGGCGTTCACCGCCTCGTCCTGTGCAATCAATAGGCGGTTACCCAGCAATCGCCGAAGCCTTCCGCTTTGAGCTGCGAGCATAGTGTGCTCGCCTTCTCGCGCGAACCGGGCGGACCCACCACCAAGCGATGATAGTTGCCCTTCGCACCCAGGTTCGCATCCGCCACATCAGGTGTCTTGCCGGCTAGAATCGAACCGTACTTCTGCTGCAGGTCGGCAAATCGCTTCAAAGCATCCATACGGCTGGTGTCAGACCTAGGAACCGACGCCAGCACCGCCACATAGCCGGTAATTCCGGCGGGAGGCGCCGTTGGCTTCGCAGCCGCGGCGGGGCTGAAAGCATCATCTGCGTTCGCTGCCGCGACTTTCACCTTCTTGGCCGGCTTTGGAGCCTCGACCTCCGGTTCCGCGTCGGCGATGCTTGCGGTAGCGGCCGGCACAACCGGCGCTGCCGGCACCGCACTATTCACCTTCGTGACGCTGATCGGCCTGTCCGTGGGCGCTTCGGCGGGTGGCGACACGACGACCTTCTTGTCAGCGACAGCAACCGGCGGCGGCGTCGGTGCTGGCGCAGGAGCCGCGGCCGCCCGGCCAGCGGAACCAAATGCGTCGACCATAGCCATACCGGGAACGGAGACCGACGTGCCCGGCACACCTGACGGACTCGTCGGAGGTGCCTGGATGCTGCCATCACGACCAACAACCAACGTCGAGACCTTGCGCGTACCGCTCTCGTCCGACGCGGCCTGAGCCGACGCCGAGGCGCCACCAGCAGCCGCCGAGCCCTCACCCAGCCGACTCATGATCTTGCGTTCCGCGTGATCGAACTGCATCCCGCCTGCATCTGCGGGCTTGATCTTCGATGGCGCCGACGCGCTCTTCACAACTGGCGGCTCACCTTCAGAGCCCGAACCGAACAGCGCGCGATAACCGTACGCCATGCCGCCGCCAACGACGATGGCACCGGCCAACGCCACCACCATCATCATAAAGCGCGGACGGCGCCGCGACTCTTGTTCCTCATACTCGTACTCTTCGTCCTCGTTGTAACCAGGATCGAGTTCACCACCGGCCGGCTGCGCAAAGCCGAGTTCACCGCCCTGCTGCTGATAGCCGTCGTGCCCATAACCGGCCGCCGCGTCTTGATGATGCCAATCCTGTTGGCCCTGGGCATCGTAGCCCTGGTGCGATGCGGCTTCGTTGGCATAGGCGGCTGCGCCGAATGCGCCGACGTCGAATCCGTGAGGGTCGGCCCATTGGGTCTGCCCACCGTAGCCATACGGCTGCTGTTGCGCCGCGCCGTACTGCTGGGCCTGAGGCTGCATCTGCGGCTGAGCCGGCGCGTGCGGCTGCGCATAGACCGGAGCGGGCTGATAGCCGCCGGCGGGCGCCGACGGGTAGCCGCTCGCTGGGGCCGCGCCATACGTCTGCGGGTTCAAGCGCTGCGCGGGCGAATACGGCTCAAACTGCGGGGCATACGGATCACCCAGCTGCGGCCCGGCCTGTGCCTGCGGATGAGCGCCGTAGTCTTGCGCATGGCCACCGTTGCCATAGCCCTGATTCGCGCGCCCTTGCGGTTGCGGCCAACCCGGTTGCTGACCGGCATCGGGTGAAGGCCAGCCACCCTGTTGCTGTCCGCGATCCTGCTGCGCTTGGCTCGTCGGCCTTGCGGCTGGACGAGCGGGAAACGGATTGAGCGGAGCCATACGGAAATCCCTCGATACACCTCGCGCGAACCCAACGCGCTTATTCTCGAATCGCGATTTTATCGCATCGCTTCGGGTGCCTCGACGCCGAGTACGCTGAGCCCTGATCTTATCACCGTCTTTGTTGCGGTGATCAGCGCCAATCTGGAGGAGGTTACAAGCCCGTCATTTGATTGGATAAATCTCAAATGTGGCGAATCGTTGCCTCGTGTCCACTGGGCATGCAGCGCGCTCGCAAGATCGTAAAGATAGAACGCAAGTCGTTGC
>CADECN010000293.1 GCA_902825785.1 uncultured Hyphomicrobium sp.
ACTGTCATGCTGTGGGATCGGGGCTACTGGACTCCGCTGGACGGCAAGCCGGTCGCCCAAGCGCTTCGCGACGGCGAGCTCAAGTTCGTTCTCGAGGGTGAGAAGCTGCATGGCAGTTGGGTGCTTGTGCGCATCAAGAACGATCGTATGGAAGGGAAGCGCAGCAACTGGTTGCTAATCAAGCATCGCGATAAATGGAGCCGAGAGGGAGATGGCGAGGGCGTCCTGAAAAAGGATCGCTCCGCCGCATCGGGACGCACAATGCTCCAGATTGCGAAAGGAACGGGAAAGGCGCCCATGCCGTTTATGACGCGCAAGCGCACCAAATCCGATGCGATCTGGCACTCAAATCGAGCGAAATCGGGCGACGATCCGAGCCGTGCCGCCGGCGCCAGCAGCGACAAGCTAAAGCCGCGCAGGGCAGGCATGGGCCGCGATATCGTGGTGGGGCAAATTAGGCTCACAAATCCCGACAAGGTTTTGTGGCCCGCCAAAAAGGGGTCGGTGGCCACGACCAAACTCGATCTTGCGACCTACCTCGCCAAGGTCGGGCCGTGGATGCTCGATCATATACGTGGCCGGCCCTGTTCCGTCGTTCGCGCTCCAGACGGCATCGACGCGGAAACGTTCTTTCAGCGCCATGCCAATCGTGGAACGTCTAAGCTCGTAACGCTGGTCAAGGTGCCGGGCGACCGGCAGCCTTACCTTCAGATCGATACGGTTGAAGGTTTGATTGCGATGGCGCAGGCGGCTGCGTTGGAGTTTCACCCATGGAACTGCGCGCCCGACATGCCCGAACTGCCTGGGCGGCTCGTCTTTGATCTCGACCCCGCTCCCGATGTTGCCTTTGATGTTGTCGTCGCGGCCGCAAAGGAATTACGCGAACGTCTCTCTGGTGTTGGGCTGACGTCGTTTTGCAAGACGACAGGCGGCAAGGGATTGCATGTCGTGACACCGCTTCTGACGAGCAGTCGCGATCGCGTCAGTTGGGCAGAAGCCAAGGCCTTCGCCGAAGCCGTATGTGCCAGAATGGCGAGCGACTCGCCCGAGCGCTATTTGACGAAGATGACCAAGAAGCTCCGCAGCGGGCGCATTTTCCTGGACTATCTGCGCAACGATCGCACGGCGACGGCGGTCGCGCCGCTCTCGCCGAGGGCGAGGGCGGGTGCCACCGTGTCAATGCCGATCGATTGGCCTCAGGTTCGCAGCGGCCTTGATCCAATGAGGTTCACGGTTGAGACGGCCGCCGCACTCCTCTCCAAGTCCAAACCATGGGAAGGGTACGAAGGTGCGGCCGCGTCGCTCAAAGCCGCCATCGGACGTCTGCGCGCCGAGGGTGCGTGATGGGTCGCGTGCGCCCGGTGACTGCGCGCTCTGCAAAAGTACCAAAGCGGCGTGCGCTGAGCCAACCGCCTCCCGATTTCGTTGCCCCCTGCCTCGCCAAGCTCGCGGATGCGCCGCCCGAAGGCGAGGCGTGGTTGCACGAGATCAAATATGACGGCTATCGGCTGCAAGCGCGAATTGCGGGATCACAGGTTCGACTGCTCACCCGAAACGGCCTCGACTGGACGGATCGATTTCCGGTTGTCGCGCAAGCCCTTTCCAAACTCAAGTTTCGTTCCGCCCTGCTCGACGGGGAGGTGGTGGTCGAAGACGAACGGGGTCGCTCGAGTTTCGTCGATCTCGTGCGGGCCCTTAAGACCAATCGTTCCGACGAAATGGTTTACTACGCGTTCGACGCGTTGCATCTCGATGGGGTTGGCATCGCTGCGCTGGCTCTCGAAGCGCGCAAGGCATTGCTCATGCAATCACTTTCCGGCGCGGATCCGGGTGGACCGATCCGTTTCAGTGCGCACTTCGATGGAAGCGGCAAGGAGATGCTCTCAGCGGTTTGCCGGGAGGGCCTGGAAGGCATTGTCTCGAAGCGCCGCGATAGGCCCTATAAATCCGGGCGCCAGTCCGACTGGCTCAAATCGAAGTGCGTTGAGCGGGACGAGTTTGTCATCGGTGGATACCTGCCCTCGGCCGCCGATGGGCGGTCTGTCGGATCACTGGCGCTCGGTTACTTTGACAAAGGCGTTTTCACCTATGCCGGGCGGGTCGGCACAGGCTTCACTGCGGCGTCAGCACGTGCGCTGTGGCGGCTGCTTGCTCCCCTGTTGCAGAGCCAAGTTCCGTTTGCAACGACGCTCTCAGCAGTGGAGCGCCGAGGTGTGCGCTGGGTGAAGCCCAAAATAGTTGCGCAGATCTCCTACCGCGGCCGGACTGACGGCGGCCTGCTGCGGCATGCGGTTTTTCTCGGCATCCGGGAAGACAAGCCGTCGGAGCAGGTGGGCCATCCTCGTCGTTGACGCCTTGCCGGTAGTTTCGATCCCCATTGTGTTGCGAAATGACAACTCCATTAATTCCAGATTCCCAATGGGAATTATTCCTGTCTTGAGCCGACAAAGGGCTTTAGCGCAAACAAAGAATGGGAGAATTCCGGTTTGATTCCGGCAGCGCCGGGGGTGCTGAGCAACTTCGCCAGTGTTTTCCGGTAACGGAGCTCCTGGTTGCCTCGGGGGAAATGATAATGCATCCACAACACGTCATCCCTAGCGCTGCAGCTCTTATGCTTGCATTGGCGCTTTCAGGCGCGTCCATCGCGCAGGAGACGAGCCCGCCCGCTGCCCAGCCGCCGGCGGCTGCGACGCCGCCTGCGGCTCAATCGCTTCCTGAAGTCGAAGTGATCCAGCAAACGCCAACCCAACGGGCTGCTCAGGCAAAGAAGAAAGCCGTTGCAGTGTCGCCGCTCTCAAGTGCGCCCTCGACACCTGCGCCGTCCGCCGCGCCTGCGGCGGCAACGAGCACTGACGCCGTGGTCGGCGCAGGCGAAGCGACGCCGCTGCCGACGATCCCGAGCGCTGCGACGACCGTCACCGACAGCGATATCGAACGTGAAGGCACGATGCAGGTGCAGCAGGTGCTGCAACAACAAGTGCCAGGCATCATCATTTCCGACGCTGCGGGCAACCCGATGCGCGCGGAAGTCTCTTTTCGCGGCTTCGATGCTTCGCCGGTCAGCGGCCGATCTCAGGGTCTGGCAGTGTATCAGAACGGCGTACGCATCAACGAAGCCTTCGGTGACACCGTGCAGTGGGACGTTATCCCGAGCAACGCGATCGCCAGCTTGTCGGTTGTCAGCAACAACCCGTCATTCGGCCTTAATGCGGTAGGCGGTGCCGT
>CADECN010000294.1 GCA_902825785.1 uncultured Hyphomicrobium sp.
GGAACAGCCAGAAGCGGTCCTTCAAGACCAGCGGGAAAGCCCGCCGCTTGGGCGTCAGCTTCGGAGATCATGACGTTCTTGCCATCGAGCAGGGATCGCGTCGCGCCGTCGTCGAGCGCGAGGTTGTGGATCGCCGCCGCGTCCCAGCCAATTTCGGCGTTGTGGCGACGGAAGCCGTGCTCGGTACGGCGGAAGGTTGCGGCTGATGACAAGCTCAAGGCCTCGGCGACGCCATCGGACAGCAACTTGTCAACGTCTTCGGCCGTATTGGCGTGCAGGATCTGTTTGCCTACGTTGCGCTCGGCGCGATCAACGTCGCGGTTGAAATAGCGCTCGGCAAGTTCGGCGGCGGCGTGATGGAGGCGTCCGATAACGAACAGGACCGCGGCGCCGACGAGCCACCAAGACCACGATGGAATATTCAACGCTTCCTGGATGTGGTCGGCCTCGTGATGGAGGAGGAGGGCTGGGACGCTAAGGGTCAGCGCGAGCAACGTTACGCGCCGCAGCGGGATGGACACGCTTACGACGCGGTTGCGCCGGATGGCTTCGAACGCGAACAGGAACAGGATGCCGTTGATCAGATAGAGAAGGCTGACGACGTCCTCCGAGAGAACGAAGCCTATTCCGGCGCTTTGCGAGATTGTCGTGTATTCCAAAAGATCGGCGAGAACGAAGGCCGGCAGGCCAATCAGGCAGCCCCACAATACCCACCGCAAGCGCTGGTTGTCCTTGGGCGAGAGGCTGCGCCGTCTCATCAGAAGAATGGCCACCGCCGCCAGACTGACAACCAGGCCGAAAAGTATGGTGGCACGCATGAGCATCTCGGTCTTGAAGCCGAAGACGGCGGCGTAGGAGGAAATGATCGCAATGGCGATGGCGGCGGCCAGAAATGGCAACGCGCGCTCGTAGGGCCGCCACGCGGGGTCAGAAATGTCGGCCGGCGCGCGCATGACGAACAGCAACAGTCCGGCGTAGCCCGCCGCCTGCGCTATCGATGCGGCAAGGTTTTGCGCGAGGAGCGCGATCGGCCACTTTTGCAGCTGCGCGTAGAATTCATAGGCCTGACCGGGATTGAACCAGACAGCATATAGGAAGAAGCCCCAGCTCATGGGTCCGGGCCGGGTGTAAACCAGCCAAGCCGCTGCCAGAACAACCGCGATGCCCGCCAACTGCGTCAGCACCAGCATCGTACGCGCGAGCCAGTTCGACGGACGCGCCTCGGCCGTAAGCATCACATTACGGGCAGGCTGATCGCCGTTTGGTTCGAGATAAAGCGTGATGTTGCGGCCGGGTACAACGAACTGGATGCCGCCGATCGCGGCGAGGATGCCGGCGCATCGCTCGGAATCAAAGTCTTGGCAACGCATGCGTTGAAGGTCGATGTGATCGCCGACGTGAAGTCCGGCGCGCGCGGCAGGAGATTGCGCTTTGTCGGCAAAAGGCCCCGTTACATCGTAGACCAGACCGTCATTGTTGGCGTAAAATCCGAACGCGCCCAACGGGCGGATCACGCGCGCCAGATCGGGGACGATCATGGCCAGCGCCCACAGTGATAGCAGGAAAAGCAGCGCGCGGCCGCGCATGCGAGGTCTCCCGGCGGGTCGACGCCAAGGCGAGTGCCTGGGTACGCGGAAACCTAGCAGAGGCGCAAAAGCGGGCAAGACGAGGCGCGCGGCATCTGGCCGAACGCTTGGTGGCCCTATCCGTCAAGCCGGTTTCCCGGGAGCCGCCGCCACGTCATGTATTGACGGACCTCGGTCAACTGACCGTCGCTCAGGCGCGCGAGCGGCCAGGCGTTCAGGTCGCTGTCGATGATTTCGGCGAGGATCCAACGCGGCATCGGGCTTGCCGATAGGACGTCCCACGCTGGGCGCCGGTACATGATCTCGATCATGTCGCCGCGCTGTAAATCATCAGATATGTGTCGAATCTCGCGCATGGTGCGAAGCACTAGCGTCGCCGTCTTGCAGTTTTTCGGCAGGCGCGTCGCAGTTGAATGACAGCCGATCACGTTTGCGAAGGCTCACGCGGAGCCCCTAACACTATTGGCTGGGCTGGCCGCGCGACGCGTTCAATTGGCGAATGCGTTCGTAGCGGGCGCGCTGAAGCTCATCGGCCCGGGCGACGTCCGAGGCCATCGGGTTGTCGCTCGAAAACATTGTCGCAAGGCCCTGAACGCTGAGAGACGACGATGCCGCCGCGGGCGCTGTTGTTGCCGTCTGCTCTTCGGGAGGCATGGCGTCGGCGACGGTTGTGGCGGGCTGCGAAGGCTGGACCGCAGCAGTCGGCGGCGCAGGTGTCGGAGATTTCGGTGGTGCGAGCTGCGGGGCAGGCTCGTGGCGGGCGATTGAGCCCGTCACGATATTGGACGTCGTTTGCGTCTGGAACGGTGGCGGCGTGACCGGCGCGTCGGCCGTTGCTTCGACGCTGTGGCGCGCTACGCTTGCCGTGCGGGCGGGCGGCGTCTGCCAGGGAAGTACATCGGTGGTTGATGTCTGCTCCCCGGCCGGCGCGGCGTCCGTTTTGCCGATCGATCCGGTCACGATGGGTTGCTGGGGTGAGGGAGCCTGCGGCGTCGGTCTTGCTCGCGCCGGCAGCTGTTCGGGAGGAACGGGAACGGTCGCGATCGTTTCACGCTTCACTTTGGCTTGCGCCCAGTCAGGCGCGCTCGGTTCAGGCGCGCTCGGTCCAGGCGCATCCTTTGGTGTCGGCGTTGGCGCTTGTGGCGGCGCCACCGTCGTGACCACGACTGGTGCTTCAGGTTGCTGGACCGTCGTGGCGGTGAAGGGACGAGGCGGCGGCGCGCTGGCGACAGGTTGAGTTCGCTGACGCGGCTCCGCCTGTGGCTGTGGTTCGGCAACGGCTGTCACGGGCTTCGTCGCGGCGGCGGCAGGAGCGGCCGGTGCGGCGATGCGCGGCGGCGCCTTCTCGAATGCTGGCATGGCGGGCGTTTGCGCGGGGACACGCGCCGCAGATGTCATGGCCTCGGCCAATGCCTGGCCGCGGATGGTGGCGGCATCTGCTGCGTCTGCCGCAGAGAGTTTGTTGAACCACAAAGCGGCCGCCGCATCGTTCATGGCGAGCGCCGGCTGCTTGGCGGCGTAGTGGGCCTTGGCGCGAAGGTAGAATGCTTTGGCGCGCTGCTCGGGCGTTCGACCGGCGGCGGCAAGTTCGGCGGAAAAGAGTTCGACTG
>CADECN010000295.1 GCA_902825785.1 uncultured Hyphomicrobium sp.
GGCGGCCAGAACGGCGTGCGCGGTCCCGTGTTGTTCCTGTTGCACAAAAATGCGCGTGTCCGGATGTGCGGCGGCCGCTTCCGCCGCCACGTCGTCCATGCCCGGTCCGACGACGACCGCGCACGCTTGCGCATCGATGGCGCGCGTGAGGGCCATGACATGACCGAGCATCGAGAGGCCAGCGATGCGGTGAAGCACTTTAGGCCTTTCGGAGTTCATGCGGGTGCCCTTGCCGGCGGCAAGCACAACGGCGAGGAGGGGCTTTTGTGACGTCGGCTGTGACATTGGCACCTGGGCGTATGGGCAACTGCGAGGTTGGCAATAGCGCCGCCAGCGACGCCGGGGCAAGCCGCTTTTCTGCCCGATCGAGCCTTGGCCACCCCGCAGCTAAGTTTCGGCGCCGGCCCGGTAATGCCCGCTCCGCCGCAATGTGCCCTCGGGGCACCGTCCACAGTTTCGTCCCCAATCCCGCGCCAGCCAGGTTGTGCCCGTTGGGCGAGACCGCAACGATCTGGAGAAGCTTGAGTGATTCGCCTTGGGGCGGCTCGGCTTCGGCCGTTGCCGCATCAGATTACGGGTCACTTACGCATGTCGCCACCGAATGCCAGAATGCCGATCAGGAAGGCTCCGATCTTCACGCCCTACGTCATCGTCTGGACAATGCTCGGGATGATGGGGATCGGCTATCTCAGTCTCGCGTTCATGGCGCCCGAAGTGCTTGAGGATCTGGCACCGTCTGTCGCGCAAGACGCTTCAAACGAAACGACGGTCGCGGCGACGAGCCGGGTTGCGACCGAGGTGGCTTCCCTGCGGGATGCAATCGGGCAGATCCAGCTCGATGTCGCCAAGCTCAAAACCGACGTGTCGAGCCAGGCGGAAACGAGCAAGGCCGTCGAGACGCAACTCATTGCGTTGCAGAACCGGGTGATGGCGCAAGAGCCCCCCGTTCAAGCGGAAGCTGTTCCGGACCCGGCCCCGTCCGCCAAACCGGACACGGCTACGACTGCGGCCACAATGGCGCAGGACAAACCTGCCGCGAAAGCCACGCCGGCGGCGCCATCCAAGGTCATCAACGCCGATCGCGAAAAAGAAAAAGACGCACCGCTTGTAACGGGCAGCGTGAAGAGCACGACACCTTCCGCCGAAGGGATCAACTTCGGGCCCGCAGTCGTCAAGCCCGCTGCAAAGCCGGTCGGCCTGCGGCTGGGGGCCGGTGCGTCGGTCGATAGTTTGCGACTGAACTGGAGCCTGCTGGCTGACCGGCATGCCGAAGCGCTGAGCAAGCTCGAGCCGCGCGTAATCGCCGACGCCATCGGCGGCGTCGCGACCTACGACCTTGTCGCGGGGCCGGTAAAGTCAAAGGCCGATGCCGCGAAGATCTGCAAGGAACTCATCGCGGATGACATTCCGTGCAAGGTCGGCGACTTCAAAGGCGACGCTCTCTAACGCTTTTTGGTGCGTGATCCAACGCGCGTGCCAACGAATTTGAAATTGCCCGCAGGACACACGCTCCTGCGGGCTTTTCGTTATCTCAAAGGTTGGCGGTGTTGAACGTATCGCACTGCTCGATGCGGCCAGAATCAAGCCCTGTTCGGAACCAGCGCACGCGCTGGGCGGCGCTACCGTGCGTAAAAGCGTCCGGCACGACGCGACCGGTCATCTTTTTCTGGATCATGTCGTCACCGATCTGGGTCGCCGCGTTCAGTGCTTCCTCGACATCGCCAGGTTCAAGCCGGTTCTTCATCTGATTGTTGAGGTTGGCCCAGACGCCGGCCAAACAGTCCGCCTGCAGTTCCATCCGGACTTGAATCTGATTGGCGGTTCGTTCGTCCGAACGGTTCTTCAGCTCCTGAACCTTCTCGGCAATGCCCAGGAGCATCTGCACGTGATGGCCGACCTCGTGCGCCACGACATAGGCCTGCGCGAAGTCGCCACTGACGTTGAATTTGCGACGCATCTCTTCGTAGAAGGACAGGTCGATGTAGACCTTCTGGTCGAGCGGGCAATAGAATGGCCCCATGGCCGCCTGGCCCGCACCACAGGCTGTGCGCGTCACGCCGGAATAGATGACGAGCGGCGGCTCGCGGTAGGTCTGCCCGAAGCTCTGAAACACGCGCGTCCAGACGTCTTCAGTATCGGCCAGCACACGGCCGATGAAGACCTTCATTTCGTCTTCGTTGCTGGGGGGCGTTTGAGCCTGGCGCGAACCGGGCAAGCCCGGAATTTCATTGGGTGTGCTATCGCGCGGCACGGTGCGTTCGCTGCGCGGCAACTGCGGCATGTTCACCTGTCCGCCACCGCCGCCGCCGAGTAGAACGTCGAGCGGGTTGATGCCCATGAACAGCATCAGTGCGCCGATGATCAGGAGCGTGGTCAGACTGAAGCCGCCGCCGCCAATCGGAATTTGAATTCCACCGCCGCCGGGAAAGCCGAAACCGCCGCCGCGTTCACCACGCCGATCTTCGACGTTGCTGCTCTCGCGATCGTTCTGGTCGTATTTCATAGCCCGTCCTGCTAACCCTTTAGCTCAGTTGCGCCACATACTGCATGGCGCAGGGGCTAAAACAAGACCTTGGCGACGCGTAGAAGCTGCGTTCAGGAACGCTCAGCGCGCTGCACTTTTCGGCCTTTTGTGACACCGGGAAGGGCAAGAAGCTCGGGAACCGCCGCAAGACCTTTGGACTTGGGCGGAGCCTTGAGCAGACTTCGGACGCCGCGCGCCGCCGCCACCGTGCCCTCCTGCGCGTATGCCTCATGATTGCGCTCGATCTCTCCCAGATCGTAGCGGTAGTTGACCATGAGGCCGTGAGCCTCCCGCAGACCCTTCTCGGAGATGTCGGCCAGCCAGTTGATGCGCTCCAGCCGCGCGCCGTTGCCAAGGTGGAAGCGCGCGACCGGATCGACCGGGCGGTCGTCGCTCGAGCGGGCCAGCAGAAAATAATGCGCAGCAAGCGCGAGCAGCGTGCCCTTCAGTTCCTCGCTGTCTTGGCCACCGGCCGACGCCTGCTCGACCCAGCGCGGATCGCGCAGCGCCTTCAGCGTCGTGCGCTCGCGTGGCGTTAGCGGCGCGTCCTCGTTTGAGCCGAGCGTACGGTCGAGCCAGCGCGCAGAGTGCGGCACGGGCGATACCGGTACGAACGTCTTTGGGCTCGGACCGTCCTTGATCAGTTCATCGACAACCTGCGTCAGCAG
>CADECN010000296.1 GCA_902825785.1 uncultured Hyphomicrobium sp.
CCGCATCGGGCGGGCTGAGCATCGCGCTCGCGGCCATGGCGGAACAATTTACAGCCGCCGCAAACGCGGCGGGAATACCGCTCGAAGTCCTCCACCGCGTGGCATCGATGGCGTCTGGCGGCATGGATACACTGCCCCACAACGGGGCGGTGATCACGCTCCTCGCTGTCACGGGCCTGACGCATCGGCAGAGCTACGGCGATATTTTCGCGATCACGTGCATCAAGACGCTCGCGGTTTTTGTGGTGATCGCGGTCTACTATCTGACGGGGCTTGTGTGATCGTCGGCGCGTGCCGCGCGTGAACCGGGCGGCGTTGGGCTCTACTTGTTGGTCGTTGAAACCGGCGCGCGCCGCATGAGTTCCTCGATGCGCGCGCGTTCCTTCTGGAAGTCCTGTAACTCCCGGCCTTCCAGCTTGCGCTCGCGCGGCACCTGGATCGACATCGGATCGACGAAGCGCGAGTTGACGAGCACCTCGAAGTGCACGTGCGGACCCGACGACAAGCCGGTCGAGCCGACGTAGCCGATCGTCTGCCCCTGGCGCACCTTCATGCCGGCCTCGATGCCTTCGGCGAATTTGCTCATGTGACCGTAGGCGGTGTGATAGCCGTTCGCGTGCCGGATACGAATGTAGTTGCCGTAATAGCCCTTGTGCCCGACCTCCTCGATCGTGCCGTTGCCCGATGCGAGGATGGGTGTTCCTGGCGCGCACGCCCAGTCCACGCCGGTGTGCATTTTGCGCGTGTTGAGCAGCGGATGATAGCGCACGCCGTAGCCCGAGGTCAGGCGCACGTCGTCACCGCGAACCGGCTTACGCATCAGAAACTTTTTTGAGTTGTTGCCATTCTCGTCGTAGTAGTCGACGGCGCCGTCGCCAGTCCTGAAGCGATAGAATTTGAAAACCGAGCCGCCGCTGTTGATCGCGGTATAGAGCAATTCGCCGGGTGGACCGTCGGTTGTCTGATCGTCCTTCATGTCGAAAAAGGTCTCAAGCGTGTCGCCGGGTCTGACCCGACGTCTAAAGTCGGTGTCGAACGCGTTGATACGCATGATCTGCATGATCGTATCGGGCGCAAGGCTCTGCATCAGGCCCGCATAGTAGACGCCGGCATAGAGCGTCGAATTTTGCGCGTTGCTGCCGTCGGCGAGCACGCTGCGGCTCAACTCCTCGCCGATCTGCGGCTGCGCGGATGCAATGAATTCGCCCGCCGCGTTGCGCGATACGGTGACCAGATGATCGTGGCCATCGGAAAGAATGGAGAAGCGCGCAGGTTCTTTCTTGTCCGCTTGCGTCAGCGACGGAACCAGCGTGATCCGCACTTCTTGGCCGGGCACCAGCGCGCTCTCGGGGAAAATGTTCTGAGCCGCTTCGATCATGCTCCGCGCCTGCCAGGAATCGGCGCCGGCGCGGGTGAGAATCGAGCTGAGCGTATCGTTCGGCCCCACCTCGACGAGCACTACCTCGCCACCTTCCAGATCGACGGCTGTATCCTCAGCAGCCTCGGGCGACTTGAAGATGTCGGTCGTGTTGAGCGATGTTGACGAAGCCGCTTTCGGCTGCCAGGCGCTGTCGTCGATGCTTGCGCGCAGCATCTCGCCACCTACCGCATCGAGCGGCACGTCGCCGCCGTCGGCAACGGGCTTTACTGCCAGTTCCGCATTCCGCTCAACGATGTCTTGGACTTCCTGCGTGTCGAGTTCCTGGCCGTCTTCACCCGGCAAGATGCCGCCCAGGAGTTCGACGACTTTTACCGAAACATCGGATCGCGACAGCCCGCTGCCGGCATTTTCGTCGGCATCGTCGTTCGACGCCACCGGTTGGCTGTTGGCGTAAAGCTTGAAGGGATTGAACGCGGGAATCTTTTCGTCTGTGTCTTCGGGCACGGCGCCCAGCCGTGCCACGATGCGCGCATACGGTTTTTGGCGAACGTACTCGCGCCCGTCGCGCCGGCTCTTTGAGGATTCATGGATGATGTAGCGGGTCGAGAGTGCGCCGGCCGTCAGTTGCAGCCTGTCGGTGCGCGGCATGACCCACTTGAGCCCGCCCGCGTTCTTGACCGTGAACGTAGGCGCCGACTGCATGGTGCCATCGCGGAATGTCTGCAGCGTTGGCAGCAGACCCAGATCTCGATCGCTCTCGGTCGATCCGTAGACGACGATAAGGATCGCGACGGCCCCGACCGTTGCGGCGAGACAGGTGCTGAGCATCCAACGGAAGCGCCCGCTGGAGCGCATTTCGGCATCGTCGGCGTCGTAGATGTCTTTGAAAAATGTGCCGCCGCGTCCCCGGTACGCATCGGGCAGCCCTGTTACTGCCTGCTCGACGGCAAAAATGCCCTCGGCCGCTCGCAAACCCTTCCTGGTGCGAATCGACACGAACCGATGTCCCCCACCCGTCTCCAGCCGCAGACTAGCCACGTTTCCCTGACCTGAGGCGAGCAATCCGAAGAAGCGCCGCGCAGTCAGCAGACAATTGAGCTTTTGCAGGCCGAACAGGCGCACACGCGCCTCCTTCCGGCGACGCGCGTGCCTGCAAATGGCAGTTCACGGCGTAAACCGGGCGGTCTCAAGGCAGGCGCCGAAGTGACGATTTTTTTGTGCCAGAACCTAGGATGAAGAAAGAAGACAGACAATCATCGCATTGAAAATACGATATAATATTAAGTTAACGGGCAACTTATCCACAGGCCAAAGAATTTCTAAATCTGTGTTGACACCGAGGTCAGCATGTTGTTTAAACGGGTCTTGCGCGGAGCACACGTTGCTTCGCCGCCCTCGCAGGGCACAAATCATCGGAACGCTGTAGGCCTGGGCCGGTAAAGCCGGTGGGGGCTTCGTTGTCTCGAAAAATCCGGCGGTCACGCCGCCGGGCGGGTTTGTGTTCTCGAATTTGCTCTTTGACAATTGAATTTGAAGGAAGGGAAACGCAGACGGCGGGGTCCTGGCGGATTTCGGTCGCAAGATCGAAGTCAAACAGACTCTGGCGAACTCTGCGTTTCAAGCCATCACCGCGACGAACGTTTCGAGCAATCGGAGCGATTGTCGTGATGTGAAGGTGCCCGTTACGCAGATGATTCCTTGGATTAACTTCCAAGCCAAAAAACCAGAATCAAATCTTTCAACTTGAGAGTTTGATCCTGGCTCAGAACGAACGCTGGCGGCAGGCCTAACACATGCAA
>CADECN010000297.1 GCA_902825785.1 uncultured Hyphomicrobium sp.
AACGGTGGAGAAGAATTGGATCGTGATCGACGGTACCGGCCTTGTTGTCGGCCGCCTCGCGACCATCATCGCCACCCGCCTCAAGGGCAAGCACAAGCCGATCTACACGCCGCACGTCGACTGCGGCGACAACGTCATCGTCATTAACGCCGACAAGGTGGTCTTCACCGGCGCCAAGCGCGAGGACAAGGTCTATTACAAGCACACCGGCTACCCCGGCGGAATAAAGGAGCGCACGCCGCGCCAGATCCTGGAGGGCAAGCACCCCGAGCGCGTGGTCGAGAAAGCGGTCGAACGCATGCTCGCCCGCGGTCCGCTGCAGCGCCAGCTCATGCGCAATCTGCGCGTCTATAAGGGCACCGAGCATCCGCACACGGCACAGAACCCCGTGGCACTCGACGTTGCCAAGCTCAACCGTAAGAACGTGAGGGTCTAAGTCGATGGCAACCGAAGCAAGGACCCTGGCCGATCTCGCCGGCGCCAAGCCCGCCGCTCCTGAGGCCAATGCTGTCCGCACCCAGAAGCTGGACAAGCTCGGCCGCGCCTACGCCACCGGCAAGCGCAAGAACGCCGTCGCGCGCGTCTGGCTGAAGCCGGGCAAGGGTGCAATCACCGTCAACAAAAAGGACTTCAAGGCCTACTTCGCCCGGCCCGTGCTCCAGATGATGCTGCAGCAGCCGCTCAACATCGCCAACCGTTCGACCCAGTACGACATTCGGGTCGCCGTTACGGGCGGTGGACTATCCGGCCAGGCCGGCGCCGTTCGACATGGCATCTCCAAAGCGCTCACCTACTACGAGCCGGAGCTCCGTGGCGTTCTGAAGAAGCAGGGCTTCCTGACCCGCGATAGCCGTACCGTCGAACGAAAGAAGTATGGCCGCGTGAAAGCACGTAAATCCTTCCAGTTCTCAAAGCGCTAGTTGCGGTTGAGACACGTCGAATTCCCCTCCAGCCCGCCCGCAAGGCGGGCTGGAGTGTTTTTAGACGACCCAGCCTTGTCGGACGGCGGCCCCGATGCCACATAGCGCCTGCTCGTAGAACCACATACGACCGGCGGCCGATACGGCGCTAAGCCCAAAGGAGACAGGTGATGGAATGGCTGCTGAGTGGCCTGCAGGAGCTCTTCACGGCGCTGTCGATCGAAATCGGCCACTTGGTGTCACCGGAATGGTGGCGCACCCACACCGTCCCGCTCTTCAACATTCTGATGATCGACCTAACGCTCGCCGGCGACAACGCCATCGTCGTCGGCATGGCCGCGTCCAAGGTCCATCCCTCCATGCGATCGAAGGTCATCTTCTGGGGCATCACGGGCGCCGTGGTGCTTCGCATTCTTTTCGCCGGCATCACTCAACAGATGCTTCAGGTCATCGGCCTGACACTAGCCGGCGGCCTACTGCTGCTCTTCGTAAGCTGGAAGATGTACAAGCAGATCGTCGATCAGAACGGCCACTCGATGGACGAAGTCGAGAAGAACCTGGCCTCACCAATCACACCCGACGACCAGAAAAGCTTCTGGGGCGCGCTGTGGACGATCATCCTTGCCGACGTCTCGATGTCCCTGGACAACGTGCTCGCCGTTGCCGGCGCCGCTAAAGACTCAACCCTCGTCCTTGTCATCGGACTCTCTGTCGCGATCATCCTGATGGCAGTTGCCTCGAGCTACATCGCCCGCTTGCTCGGCCGCTATCCTTGGATCGCATGGCTCGGTCTCATTATTATCGTCTTCGTCGCGCTCGACATGATCTACCGCGATAGCCACAAGGTATTCTGCGCAACCTACAACATCGGCTGCTCGGAAACCTTGTTCCAGGGCATCAAGCACCGGCTGGGGTTTGGCGGCTGAAATGTCGAAACGCACCAAGGGCGCCAGCGTCTTCATAGACGGCGAGGCCGGCACCACCGGATTGCAAATCCGCGATCGGCTATCCGAGCTCGACGGCGTCACGGTGCTTAGTATCGACCCGGCCGTTCGCAAGGAAGTGGCGGAACGCGCGGCCTTGATGCGTAAAGCCGACCTTGTCGTGCTCTGTCTACCGGACGACGCCGCCAAGGAAGCGGTTGCGATTGCCGATGAGCTTGGCGGCGACGCGCCCAAGATTGTCGATGCGTCGACGGCGCATCGCGTCGCCCCCGACTGGGTCTATGGCTTCGCCGAACTCGACGCCGAACAGACCGAGCGCATCCGCAACGCCGCGCGCGTCGCAAACCCCGGCTGCTACCCGACCGGCGCCATTGCGCTGCTGCATCCGCTCGTCGCCGCCGGCATCGTGCCTGCCGACTATCCCATCACGCTCAATGCCGTCTCCGGCTATTCCGGCGGTGGCAAATCCATGATCGAAAGCTACGAGCTATCGAAGACGGCGCCGGACTTCGAACTTTATGCGCTCGGTTTGGAACACAAGCACATCCCCGAGCTGATGAAGTATGCCGGCTTGACGCGCCGGCCGATTTTCGTGCCGAGTGTCGGCAACTTCCACCAGGGTATGCTGGTATCGATCCCGTTGCATCTCGACACGCTGCCCGGCAAGCCCTGCCCGCGTGATCTGGAAGACGTGCTCGCGCGCCACTATGCCAAAAGCGCAAACGTAACCGTTCTGCCCGAACCGTCCGCAAAACTGTCGCGGCTCGAACCGCAAGCGCTGAACGACACTGACAAGCTGGAACTGTACGTGTTCGGCAAAAGTGCCCTGAACCATGCCGTGCTCGTCGCGCGCCTCGACAATCTCGGCAAGGGCGCCGCCGGCGCTGCCGTGCAGAACCTTCAGCTGATGCTGGGGCTCACCTGAGCGCCGCGACGGCGCGTCTCGTAGAGGTGCCAGACCGCGATGGCGAGCACCACGGCGCCGCCACCCTGATGAAGCAACCCGAGAGGCAGTGGCACCTGCGCCAGAAGCGTCCAGATGCCGATGGCCATCTGCGCAAATACGGCTGCGCAAAGCACGAGCGCCGATATCCGCGCCTCGCCCAAGACACCGGAGCGCAACACGGTCCAAATCTGCAGCAGTACAGTTGCGGCGATGATGTAGGCTGCAATCCGATGATGGAACTGTACCGTTCCATG
>CADECN010000298.1 GCA_902825785.1 uncultured Hyphomicrobium sp.
GACGGTCTTGGGCGCGCTGCCGGCAAGCGCCGAGGCCCCTGCCGTTTCCGCGGTTCTTAAAACCTACGCCGACATCGCCGAAGCCGGCTATACGGACAGCCTGACAAAGGCGCGCGAACTGCAGAAGGCGGTTGATGCCATGATCGCCGAACCGACCGACGCCACGCTCAAGGCGGCGCGCCAAGCCTGGCTTGCCGCGCGCGTTCCCTACCAGCAAACGGAAGCCTATCGCTTCGGCAACAAAATCGTCGACGATTGGGAGGGCCGCGTGAACTCGTGGCCGCTTGACGAAGGATTGATAGACTATGTCGCGCAGAGCTACGGTACGGGGTCGCCGGAGAACGCTCTCTATGTTGCCGATGTCATCGCCAACAAGAGCTTGAAGATCCAGGGCGAGACCATCGACGCCAGCACCATTACGAAAGAGCTGATCTCCGAGAAGCTGCAAGAGGCCGGTGGCATCGAGGCCAACGTGGCGACCGGCTATCACGCTATCGAGTTTCTGCTGTGGGGGCAGGACTTGAACGGGACAGGCCCCGGCGCGGGCGCGCGCCCTGCCACCGACTACGACACCAAGAACTGCACCGGTGGCAATTGCGATCGCCGCGCCGCCTACCTCAAAGCCGCGACCGATCTGCTTGTCGACGACCTCGCCTGGATGACCACGCAATGGGCGTCCGACGGCGCCGCGCGCAAGGCGCTCGGCGACGGCAAAGACGGAAAGGGGCTTGTCGCAATTTTCAGCGGGCTCGGCAGCCTGTCGTACGGCGAACTCGCGGGCGAGCGCATGAAGCTTGGGCTGCTCGTGCACGATCCTGAGGAGGAGCACGACTGCTTCTCCGACAACACGCACAACTCCCACTATTTCGATGCGCTGGGTATGCGTAATGTCTACCTCGGCAGCTACAAGCGCATCGACGGAAGCGTGGTATCGGGACCAAGCCCATCCGACCTTGTGAAGGCCAAGGACGAAGCGGTTGACACCCGGCTGCGCAATGCGCTCGATAATACGATGGCGAAAATGACGGCGATCGTCGAACGCGCTAAGACGACCGAGGCCTACGATCAGATGATCGGCGAAGGCAATGCGGAAGGTAACGCCGTGGTTGACGCCGGCGTGACGGCGCTGCTTGGCCAGACCAAGGAAATCCAGCGCGCGATTTCCGCACTCGGCCTCAAGGCCGTGGCGATCGAGGGCTCGGACAGCCTCGACAACCCGGCCGCCGTGGCGAAGTAAGAGTGACTGTAAGTGAACCCGTTTAAAGCCCCGGCGCGGCATGGCATCAGGACGTGCGGTTCGGCTGTCTGTGCCGGGGTGGTTGTTCTTGCCTGGTCGGCGGCAGCCGCGTTGACTGCGAAGCATGCCCCGCCCGTCGATCCTGCGGAGGCGTTTCCGGGCGGCGAGGCGACCTCGAAGGCGAGCGTGGACAATACCAACGCGTTCTCCGCTTCGTCGGCCAACATGCCGTTCGAACGCGAACTCGATTTCAAGATCGGCAACGCCGTCTTCCGCCGCTTCTGGGTGCAGGCGCCATCGTCGACGAAAACGTCGGATGGACTAGGGCCGCTCTACAACGCGCGTTCGTGCCAGGGCTGCCATTTGAAAGATGGGCGCGGCATGCCGCCTAAGGCCAACTGGCCCGACGACGACGCCGTCTCGATGTTTCTGCGCCTGTCGATCCCGCCACAGAATGACGAGCAGAAGGTGCTGCTGGCCGCCAACAAGGCCAACACGATCCCGGAACCGACCTACGGCGGTCAGTTGCAGAACTTCGCCATTCCCGGCCTCGCCATCGAAGGCCGTATGCACATTGAATATAGGGATGTAGCGGTGACGCTTGCGGGCGGCGAAACCGTAATGCTGCGCAGTCCGACCTACTCCATCACGGATCTGGGCTACGGACCGCTCCATCCCGACACCATGCTGTCACCGCGCGTCGCCCCGCCGATGATCGGCCTGGGCCTGCTCGAACTGGTGCCGGAGGCCGACATCCTTGCAGGCGCCGATCCGGACGATGCCGACGGCGACGGGATATCGGGTCGGCCCAACCGCGTCTGGTCGCTCACCGACAACAAGGTCGCGCTCGGTCGCTTCGGCTGGAAAGCCGGCGCACCGTCTCTCGGCCAGCAGGCGGCCGAAGCGTTTGCGGGCGATATCGGCATGGCGACCACGATGGTGAAGAAACCCTCAGGAGACTGCACTGCCGCCCAGACGGCCTGCCTGAATGCGCCCAACGGCGCGCCGCCCAATGTGCCGGGCGTCGAGATCGGCGACGATCTTTTCAAGCTCGTGCGCTTCTATTCCGCCAACCTTGCCGTGCCGCCGCGCCGCGATGCCGAAAAGCCCGACGTCTTGCAAGGACGCCAGCTATTCCACACCAGCGGTTGCGCCGCTTGCCATCGGCCGTCTTTCAAGACCGGCGAGAGCGCGGAAGAACCGCACCTGTCTCACCAGACGATCTGGCCTTACTCCGACCTCTTGCTTCACGACATGGGCGAGGGGCTTGCCGACAACCGGCCGGAAGCACTTGCAACCGGCCGTGAATGGCGAACGGCCCCGCTCTGGGGTATTGGACTGACGCACGTCGTCAGCGGCCACACCCAGTTGCTGCACGACGGCCGCGCGCGCAACGTGACCGAAGCTATCCTGTGGCATGGTGGCGAGGCGCAAACGGCGCGTGACGCTTTCGCCGGGCTTTCAAAAGAGGATCGCGACGCGCTCGTCGCGTTCGTGAATTCCTTATGATCCAACGTATCTGTGCGCTGCTGGCGGCTACGGTCTTCCTTTCGTTCGCGCCCGCCAGCGCCGCCGAGGCACCGCCAACCTTCGACCACACGGCGGTTGCGCGCGCGACCATCGATAACGTGTTGCGGCCAAAAACACGCGAACTTGCGGCATCAGCGCGAGAGCTTTCCGAAAAAGTATCTGCGACATGCGAGAGGCCGACGCGCAGATCGCTGGAAGCCGCGCGCCGCGCATACAAAGAGGCGGCGCTCGCGTATGCCCGCATAGAGATGCTGCGTTTTGGTCCGACGCGCGAAGGC
>CADECN010000299.1 GCA_902825785.1 uncultured Hyphomicrobium sp.
GAAGCTCGCCTACGGGGCTGCAGCAACGCTCTGCGAAGCCGCCTGTTTCTCGGCCTCGGCTTTGAGAATTTCGTTCGCTTTCTTCTTGTCCTTCGCCTGAAGCGCCGCCATCCAAGCATCGAACACCGGCTTCTCGACGACGCGAACCGCGATCGGCATCGCCGAATGCAGCTTGCCGCACAGCACCGAGCACTGGCCGTAGAAGATGCCCGTCTTGGTGGGCTTGAACCACGTCGCTGCAGTGCGACCGGGAACGGCCTGCATTTTGGAGCCGAAAGACGGGATCGTCCACGAATGGATCACGTCGTTGGAGGTGACGAGCAGGTGGACCACGGCGTTGACCGGAACCGCGATCTCCGCGTCGACAGCCAAACGGCGCGCGAGCTTGTCTTCCTGCCAGACGGGCAGCGAGTCATTATACAGAGCGGTGTGCAGCTCACGCCCTTCGAGCGTGCCGTACTTGGCGTTGAACGCATCGTCGCCGATTTTCTTCCTCAGCACGTCCTCGTCGGTGATCGCGTTCGAGGTGATCGAAACCTTTTGGTCGAGGTACTCGTGGTCCCAGAACCAGGCGTTGCCCGTCGCTTTAATCGTCAGGTCGGGTTTCGGGAACGAGTACTGCTCATAGAGCAGCCGGAACGACGGGATCGCAAGCGCGACAAGGATCAGGATCGGGATGATCGTCCAAGCGACTTCCAGCGCCGTATTGTGCGTGGTGCGTGAGGGCGTCGGATTACGGCGCTCGCCGAACCGGTACATCACCCAGAGCAGCAGGAAGAGAACAAACAGCGCAATGACGATGATGACGACGTTGACCACATCATGCAGCCAGACCAGCTCTTCCATGACCGGAGTTGCCGCAACCTGCAAACCGATCTGGCCATCGCTCGGCTGACCTAGTCCGGCAAGCGCCGGCGCGAGACCGCCAAAAGCAACCGCGAGGCATGCGGCAACCACAAGGCCACCGACGCCGATCAATCGTCTCGACATTCCTTCGCTCCCAAAATGCCGAAATAGCCGATGGTGGCTTTTCGGCAATGTCCCCAGTCCCTGAGCGCGGCCCGAGCGGTCCAGCGCCGTTCTACTCGTTGTTGCCCACATTTTGCTGCGGGAATGCGAGCCAAGCCGTCGTGCGCACACGGCGCAAAAACCAGCAGAGCTAGCAAGATACAGAGCACAACTGTCTTTCGACGCTCAAGTCAAGATTTCTGCGTCATTTCTTCGCGAAGTTTCGCAAGTTCTGGCGCGGTACCGTGCCACCGCATGCGTTGGTTCAGACCACAGCGCATGTATGTGCGCGAACAGAATTCGGCCCGAATCCTGCCCGACTGAGCACCGCCCGGCTGAACCACATGAGTTTTCGTCCGCGTGCTGCCGAAATTCGAGGTTGATGTGCCCGCTTCTCGCCTTCCGACCACAGCGCGATTTTCTTACATGCCCAGATGGCCTGCCTGCGTTCGATTTGCCGCAGCGGCTCTGATCGTTTTGACGGCCTGGCCGTCACTGGCGAACGCCGTCGATGCTCCCGAAGGCAATGTGAAGGCTCAGCACGGCGACTGGCAGGTCGTCTGCAAGGACCCCCCACCTGGAGCCAAGAACGCGGTTTGCGCGCTCGTCCAGAGCGTCACGGCAGAGGACAAGAACAACATTGGCCTCACCGTCTACTTTCAGACCTTTTCCAATGGCACCCGCGTGCTGCGCGTATTCGCGCCACTTGGCGTGCTCCTCCCGCCGGGACTTGGCCTGAAGATTGACGATAAGGACGTGGGGCACGCGCCATTTTTGCGCTGCCACAACTTTGCGTGTTACGCCCAGGTCGTGGTCGAAGATCCGCTGGTCGAGCAATTGAAAAACGGCAAAACAGCCATATTCATTATTTTCCAGACCGAAGAGGCCGGAATAGGTATTCCCATTTCTCTCAAGGGATTTGCCGAAGCGCTCGGAGATCTGAAATGAAGAAGGGCCCCGTATGGGGCCCTTTTTGTTACGCGACGCGCCGCTCCACCAGGATGTCTTGATCCGTGGACGGTATTACGATCCGGTCACGCGCCTTGCGCTGCGGTAGCGGCACGACCTCTATCGTCGGTAGCGTGCGCGACGCGTGCGTCACGGCAGCCGCCATGCGCGGCGCGAACGTCGCATATTCGGCCGACATGTCTTGCATGAACTGGATATTCGCTTCGATTAAAGCCCCGGGCTGCCGGGCAACCGCGACGGCGCGCTGCCAGCGAACGATTGCCTGGCTCTGGCGCGCCGCGAGACTTGCCATTTCAAGCTGACTGCGTCCGACGGATTTCAGCCACGGCTGCCAGAATGACGAAGCCATATCGGCTGCGTCGAAAGCGGCTTGGAAAAAGCTGAAATACGGTGATGCGGAACGCCCCTCGGCCAGTTCCGGAAACAGCATGGTGTCCTCCCAGACCTAAACTTGTGTCGACGCCGTTTTTTTGCGTCCCTTAGGGCGCTGTTAACCGCATTCGTTCGGCGAAACTTAGGTAGCACTCAGGCAAACGACGTGCATCTCACAGAAATTTGCTAACGACACGCGCCAATAAATTAAGGCAATTAGCTAGGCCATTCCGCTTAAAGAAATATGACGTGTAGAGATATTATGAAACAAATCTCAAAGTAACTCGATATTGCAATCTTTGGTTGCGCCATTAGAGCAAGTACGCCGAAAGCAAATTCTGCGTCGCGTTAAGCATAACTCTTGACTGAACGGCATTCTGCTGACCGATTGCGCACTAGAGAATTGTCCTAGCGTCTTCCGTTTCTTTTAGTTGTGTTATGCGGGCTCGTACCAGCGTTTCTGTGTGCGGCGTGCGGGCGTCGATTTCTGACGTTACGCAGGGTCTCAGCTTGACCGTCGCGCTCGCGGCCCTTGCATTACCTTTCCCACTGTCCGCCGACCCGCTGCAGCTAGCTGAACCGCAATACGGCTGGCGTGAGGTATGGGGCGGCGCCGACGCAACGAAAGACGCTTGGCTTCTCTATTCAGGCATCACCATCGCCCCTTGGAGCCGCGACATCTACAGCGACGGC
>CADECN010000300.1:0-1467 GCA_902825785.1 uncultured Hyphomicrobium sp.
CGAGGGCACATTCAACGCCACGATGTTCTTTGCCGACATCGAGGGGCATCCAGTTGACCGTCCCGTCCAGCTTGCGCTTGAAGAACTGTCGTTCTTCTCGACCGAGACAAAGATTTTCGGAACCTACCCCGCGAGCCCATATCGCAAGGAGGCGGCGGAGCTGGCGGCCAGCGGACTAGTACCGTTGAAGCGACCGGTCTAGGCGCGCCCATGCGGCTCAAGGATAGAGTTGCGATCGTCACCGGCGCGGCGTCCGGCTTTGGGCGCGGTATCGCGGAGCTGTTTGCGGCCGAAGGCGCGAGCATCGTCGTCGCCGACATCGATTTTGGGAAAGCCAAAGCGGTCGCTGCAACGCTCGGCCGTGGTCTTGCCATCGCCGTCGACGTGACGAACAAAACGCAAGTCGATGCGCTCGTTGGGCAAACGCTCGATGCGTTTGGCGGCGTCGACATTCTCGTCAACAACGCGGGCACGACCCACAAGAACCAATCCCTGCTGACGGTAAGCGAAGCCGACTTTGACCGAATCTATGCAGTCAACGTGAAGTCGATCTATCTCACGACGCTCGCCGTCGTCCCGGAGTTGGAGAAGCGCGGTGGCGGCTCGATCATCAATACCGCGTCAACGGCGGGGGTTCGTCCGAGGCCGGGGCTTACCTGGTATAACGGCTCAAAAGGTGCGGTGCTGACGCTGACAAAATCGATGGCGGCGGAACTTGCGCCGAAGAACATCCGCGTCAACGCCATCAATCCCGTCATTGGTGAGACGGGCATGCTCGAAGACTTCATGGGGCTGCCGGATACGCCCGAGAACCGCGCCAAGTTCATCGGCGGCATTCCGCTGGGTCGCATGTCGAAGCCGGCTGACATCGCCAATGCCGCCCTGTTCTTCGCCGATCCGGCGAGCGCCTTCGTCACGGGCGCCGCCATCGAGGTCGATGGCGGCCGCTGCATCTGAATGCAGCGCGGTTAAACCTGACCTTTGTATTTCTGCTTGTTCATCGGAAGGATCGTCGTACGAACGCCGGTGCCCGAAAGAAGCGCATTGGCCACGGCCGGCAATACGACGGGCGTGCCCGGCTCACCGACTCCCGTCGGCGCTTCCGACGATGGCACGATGTGAACTTCGACGTCGGGCATCTCCGACATGCGCAGGACGTCGTAGCCGTCGAAGTTCGATTGCTCGACTTGGCCATCCTTCAGCGTGATCGCGCCCTTCAACGCCGCGCCCAGGCCGTACCCGAGGCCGCCTTCCATCTGTGCGGCGACGACGTCCGGGTTTACCGCGACTCCACAGTCGATGGCGCACACGACGCGTTCGACTTTGACCGTGCCGTCCTCTTTCAGGCGGACATCGGCAATGTTGGCCACGTAGGATGCGAAGCTTTCGTGCACCGCGACGCCGCGCATAATGCCCGCAGGTGGCGTCTCACCCCACTTGGCCTTTTCGGCAGCCAGTTTCAGCACG
>CADECN010000300.1:1477-3041 GCA_902825785.1 uncultured Hyphomicrobium sp.
AGGAGAAAACCAACCGCATCCAGAATATCGGTTTCGGGACGCAGTGTCGGCACGCCAGCATTGCGCGGGTGGTTCTTCAGCATGTCGAGACGATAGGCGACCGCGTCCTTGCCGGCCTCCTTCGCGAGAATGTCGATCATGTGCTCGGTCGCGTGCGCCGTGTGCGTCGACCCGACGGAGCGCCACCACAGAACGGGCACG
Source organism: uncultured Hyphomicrobium sp. (assembly GCA_902825785.1). Classification (GTDB taxonomy): domain Bacteria; phylum Pseudomonadota; class Alphaproteobacteria; order Rhizobiales; family Hyphomicrobiaceae; genus Hyphomicrobium_B. Next base: position 1,679 of record CADECN010000300.1, read on the forward strand.
CCGACTTTTTCGGTATGCAACTCGACCGACAGGTTGGGGATCGCGTAGGGCAGGGTCGATGCGCCCTCGACGCTCGAACCATCGATACCGTCCTTGACCATCATCGATTCGAACGGCGTTCCGGCGAGGATCGACTGTCCGACGATGCGATGCTGCCAAGCGACGATGGTGCCGTCCTTGTCCAACCCCGCCTTGATGCGATGGACGTAGATGGGCCGATACCAGCCGCCCTTGATGTCGTCCTCACGCGTCCAGATGACCTTGATCGGAACCGGCTGACCGTATGCCTTTGCGACCTCGCAGGCCTCGGCGACGAAATGGGCATCCGCAATAGCGCGCCGCCCGAATGATCCTCCCGCCCACACCGTATGCAGGTCGACCGCCTCGGGCTTCAGGCCAAGCACCTTGCATGCGGTTCCGTGGTCAACGGTCTGGAGCTGCGAACCGGTCCAAATGTCGGCCTTGCCGCGGTCGAGCTTGATGACGCAATCAAGTGGTTCCATCGGCGCGTGCGCAAGGTAGGGAAATTCGAAGTCGACCGCGACAACCTTGGCGGCCGATTTGAAGGCGTCCTCGACGTTGCCCGCCGTCTTTGCGACCAAGCCTGGCTGATCGAGCTTCGCGCGATATGTGGCGACAATGTCGGCTGAGCCGCGCTTCTCCGCGCCGCTTTCGTCCCACGTAACGTTCAGCTCGCGCTGGGCTTTGAGCGCTGCCCAGGTGGTCTTGGCCAGAACGGCGACGCCTTGCGGCACCTGGAGGACTTTCACAACGCCTGGAATTTTTTCGGCGGCGCTTGGGTCGAAGCTTTTTACCTTCGCGCCGAACATTGGCGGACGCGCGATGGTCGCCACCAGCATGTCGTCGAACTGGTAGTCGATCGTGTATTTCGCCGTGCCGTGGACTTTGGCGGGGCTGTCGACACGCGCAAACGGCTTGCCGATGTAGATGAAGTCCTTTGGGTCTTTGAGCGCGGGTTTCTCGGGCACGGGTTCGCCGGCCGCTTTATCGGCAAGTTCGCCGAAGGTCGCCGCTTTGCCAGTCGCATGGGAAAGCTTGCCGGCTGCAACTTTGATTTCACCTGCCGGGACGCCCCAGGCGCGGGCGGCGGCCGCAACAAGCATGGCGCGCGCCGTTGCGCCTGCGGTGCGATACTGCTCGTAGGAATTTGCCAGTCCCGTCGATCCGCCGACACCCTGCACGCCGAAAGCAAAGTTCTTGTACTTTATCGGGTCGGAGGGTGCGAATTCGGTCCTGATCTGGGCATGATCGGCATCCAGTTCCTCGGCGACAAGCGGCGCAAGGCCGGTGGCGGCACCCTGTCCCTTATCGAGGTGCTTGATGATAACAGTTACCGTGTTGT
>CADECN010000301.1 GCA_902825785.1 uncultured Hyphomicrobium sp.
CCGCCGACGTTCACGCGCCGGGTCTTAAAGTCGAGCTTGCCGCGCAAGCTGGCGCCGATAATCGGCCCCTTGATGTACGAGTCCTCAAGCGCAAGCTGTCCATAACCGGCCGAAAACGGCGCCCGCATCTGGGTGAACTCGAAGACCTCCCGCGTTACGCTTTTATTGCCGCCGATGGCAGGCCGCCCTGAGTCGGCGCTGCTGACGACTTCGCTGACGACCGGGTCACCCAGCACCTTGAAATTGTCGACCCAGAGTACGCCGGTCTTGTCGGCAGCACCCTTGCCGTCAAGGTTCACCTCCAGCCGCAGTCGGCCGCCCTGCATGTTACTGTAGAAGTCGATGAACTTCATCAACTGACCGGCATCCGCCGCATCCACAAGAACCCGGCGGCCGTTCGACGTATCGAGCTTGGCAGCAACGGGCGAGTTTCCGTCGAGCATGCCTTTGGCATCGAGTGCGGTCATCAGGCCGTCGCGCTTCGACATCGAAACCTTAAGCCCGCGTAGCGAAATCTCGGACGCTCCGATCATATTCTTGATATCGACGGTGAGGTCGGTGCCTGACGATTTCTTAGACGCGGCTGCCTTTGCCGGTTCGCCGTCTCCGACTGAAAACATGGTGCGGAAAAGTTCGCGGCCGTCGAACGTCGGGCCATTGACCTTGATCTTCCAGATGTTGTCCTTGCCGAGTGCACCCTGGACTTCGAGGCGGGACACGACATTCAGCGTCAACGTCGGCAAATAAAATTCGCGCACACGATTGTTTTCGCCGAGCGTTACCCAGCCTTCTGCGGCGATATCGTCGCCCTCGACCCTGATGTTCTTCAAATCGACTTTGTCGGGCGCGCTACGGACGACGTCGGTTTCGACCACCGCATTGCGGCCAACGGCTTTTGTCCAGCCGATGTTTTCAAATACCAGCTCGGCCGAGGTTAGATCGGCCTTCAGTCTCACCCCCGTGTCAGAGCGTCCGGAACGCTGCAGAGAAACTTCAATGGGGACGACACCGCGCACCACATCGTTGACATCGAGACCGAGCGTCTTGCGATCGGCCTCGTCAAGCGATGCCAAAATCTTGATGGGGGGCTGCTGGTCCGAGGGCGCAGAAAGCATCCGCTGGCCGACAATCTTTGCCGGGATGCCATTGACGATCAGATCGCCCTTTGCGTCCAACTGCGTCGCACTCAGATCGAGGTTGAGTGTGAAGCCCTGAACGTCGAACTGCCCAGCAACCTTCCCGAATCTGCCGTCCGAAACTTTCGCTTTGCCTTCGATGACGACATCATCGGCGTCGAGCTTTGATATGAGCGGCAGCTTTACTTTTATCTGGGCGTCGACCTTTCCGTCGCCCGCCTCGGGGAACGGCGCGGCTTCACGAACGGCCCGGACTGGCAGCTGCTCGACCGTCTTCAGGAATGGACCGAGTGCGGCCACGGTCGAAAACGTAATCTCGCTCTCGGGCCTCGGCAGCATGACGTCAGGAGCGTACATCCGTCCCGATTTAAGTGGGACGGAGCTATTGTCGGGAAGCGTGATGGTCGCCTCGGGTGCCACGACCTCAAGGGCATTGTTTTGGATCTGGACTAGGCCGCGCGGTGCTTTGATCGGCGACATGCCGGGGAGCGGAACAAACGTCGCGTCCGACACTTCGAAAGTGCCCGACAGGCGTTCCGTTTTGCCTTCGGCCTCCGGAGCCTCGTGCCGCAGGAAATCACCATTCGCGTAGGTGAGCGACCCGCCCTTGAAGTCGGCGGTCGAGACGCTTTCGCCGACCCACTCACGTGCGCCGGGCGCCAGCACTTTGGGCCACAGCGCCTTCAACGTGTCGAGCGGCATCGGCGAAAGCGATAACTCGGCGCTCGTGCTCTCGCCCGAAGGTCCGGCTTGGATGGTCGCCTTTGCCGTCGCTTCTCCGCCACCACCCTTTAGATGGAATTCGGCAATCTCGACCAAACCACGCCGGGGTATGATCTTGCCGTTGGCGCCCCAACTTTCGATCACGAGCGGTGGGGCGCCGAACTCGGCACCCTCGAAAACGCCATTCTTGCCATCGAGGCGAAACTGCCAGTCGGGTGTGCCCCCTTGCGCGGCACTGTCCTGCATCGAGCCCGTGAACATGATGCTGCCGTCAGCCCATTTGACTGGGCTCGGCTGCAGTTCCCAGCGTCGGTCCGCACCGATGTAAAGCAGTTTGAAGAGCCCGGCAGAGACTTCAAACGGTTGCGCCAAATCGGGATGAGCAAAGCGCCCGCGGCCAAGCTCCAGCGCCAGGTCGCTGCTTACCACGTCGCCTTCTTTAGAGAGTTCGATCGTGGCATCGCCCGCAAGCGGCACCTCAAACATGCGTAACAAGGCAAGCGGGGGCGCGGCAGCGGCGAGCGAGGACGGAATTAAGTCACGCACCGTCACTTTGACCTGAAGGCGTCCGGTCTTTTCCGACTCGTCCGTCAGGAAGGAAAAAGCCCAGGCATTGCCAGGAGCGGAAACGGACGCGCGCCCTGAGATAATGCTGCGCCTGCGACGATGGTTGAAGTCGATGCTCGCTTCCGGAATATTCCACGAGCTGTGCTGACCGGCATACTCGATGACTACCGTCGCATTCGATAAGCCAAACTCGGTCAGGTACGAGGTAGCGTCGAGACCCTTGCGCGCGCGCTTTGACGAATCCGTTAGCATCTCGGCGATGTTGAGCGAATGAGGCGTCGCACCGGGTCGCTTCGCCGCCACCGGTCGGGGCACGCCTGCAACCGAATCTGGGGGGGGTGCTTCCCGATGCTCAAAAATCAGGCCGGATTCGTCGCTGTAGGCGAGATTGATAACAGGATCGATCAACTCGATGCGGGCGGGAACGATGCGCCCGACCAACATCGCTCGCGTCGAAACGCTGAAGGAGGCGAGCGGCGCGGACAGTACAACGGCGCCGTCCGGCTCAAGTACGGACAAGTCGCGCAAGCGGAACTCGGGATATCCGTCACGGCCGATGCGCAGTTCGGCGCCATCAATGCTGACCGTATTGTTCGTCAGTTCGGC
>CADECN010000302.1 GCA_902825785.1 uncultured Hyphomicrobium sp.
TCTTCACCCGGCGGTAGTATTCCATACCCGTACCAGCCGGGATCAGGCGGCCCATGATGACGTTCTCCTTGAGGCCGCGCAGGTAGTCCACCTTGCCGTTGATGGCGGCTTCGGTGAGCACACGCGTCGTCTCCTGGAACGAGGCGGCCGAGATGAACGACCGGGTCTGCAGCGACGCCTTCGTGATGCCGAGCAGAACCGGATTAGCCTCGGCGATCCTTTTCCCGGCCTTTTCGATTGCGGCATTGATCTCATCGAACTCGATCCGGTCGATTTGCTCGCCCTTGATGAGATCGGTCTCGCCCGGATCGGTGACCTCGACCTTCTGCAGCATCTGCCGAACAATGACCTCGATATGCTTGTCGTTGATGGTCACGCCCTGCAGCCGATAGACGTCCTGGATCTCGTTGATGAGATAGTTGGCAAGTTCCTCGACGCCCTTGATGGCCAGAATGTCGTGCGGAGCCGGATTGCCGTCGTAGACGAAATCGCCGCGCTCCACCCGGTCGCCATGTTGAACCGCGAGGCTCTTGCCGCGCGGGATCAGGTATTCGACCGCTTCCTTGCTCTCGTCATCCGGCTTGATGTGGATGCGCTGCTTATTCTTGTAGTCCTTGCCGAATTCGACCGTGCCGGAAATCTCAGCCAGGATCGCGTGGTCCTTCGGACGACGCGCCTCGAACAGTTCTGCAACGCGCGGCAGACCGCCCGTGATGTCGCCCGACTTGGCCGATGCGGTCGGAATACGCGCCAGCACGTCGCCGGCCTTAACCGCAACATTGCGATCGACCGACAGCACGGCATCGACCGACAACAGGTAACGCGCATCGCCGCCGCGCGCGACCTTGATCGGCTTGCCCTTGCTGTCCTTGATCACGATCGCGGGCTTCAGCTCCGCACCGCGCGGCGTTGCACGCCAGTCGACGATGACCCGGTTCGACGTACCCTTCATCTCGTCGGTCAGTTCGCGAACGGACGCACCCTCGATCAAGTCCTCGAAGTCGACGGTGCCGTCGGCCTCCGACAGGATCGGACGGGTGTAGGGATCCCACTGCGCGATCTTGGTGCCGCGCTTCACGGTATCGCCCTCGTCCACGAACACGCGGGCGCCGTAGGGCACCTTGTTCGTGGACAGTTCTTTGCCGCTCTGGTCCGTGATGAGGACCGACATGATGCGGCTGGTCGATACGTTCTGACCCTTTGAGTCCTTCGCGATCGCACGATTTTTGATCTTCACCGTACCGTTGAAGTTGGACTCGATGAACGACGAGTCGACGAGGTTCGCCGTGCCGCCGATGTGGAACGTACGCATCGTCAGCTGCGTGCCCGGCTCGCCGATCGACTGCGCCGCGATGACGCCGACGGCCTCGCCGATGTTCACCGGCGTACCGCGCGCAAGGTCGCGCCCGTAGCACTTTGCGCACACACCGTTGACAGTCTCGCACGTCAGCACCGAGCGGATGCGGACTTCCTGGATCTCCGCCTTGCCGATGGCGTCGGCATGACGTTCCTCGACCAGATCGCCGTTGGCGACGATGATCTCGCCAGTCGTCGGATGCTTGATATCCTCAGCAGCCGTACGGCCAAGCGTGCGCGCAGCCAGTGAGACGATGACCTGACCGGCATCGACCACCGCCTGTACGTTGATGCCGGCGTCCGTGCCGCAATCCGGTTCCGAGATAATTGCGTCCTGAGCAACGTCTACGAGACGACGCGTCAGATAGCCCGAGTTCGCGGTCTTCAGCGCCGTATCGGCCAGACCCTTGCGGGCGCCGTGGGTGGAGTTGAAGTACTCAAGAACCGAGAGGCCTTCCTTGAAGTTCGAGATGATCGGCGTCTCGATGATTTCACCCGACGGCTTGGCCATCAGGCCGCGCATGCCGGCGAGCTGCTTCATCTGCGCCGGCGAACCGCGCGCACCCGAATGGCTCATCATGTAAACCGAATTGATCGGTCGGTCGCGGCCCGTCGCGCTGTCCTTCTGGACCGCCGAAATGCGATCCATCATTTCCTTCGCGATCTGGTCGGTGCAGCGTGACCAGGCGTCAACGACCTTGTTGTATTTCTCGAGCTGCGTAATCAGGCCGTCCTGATACTGCTGCTCGAAATCGCGCACTTCGGCGTTCGTCTTCTCGACGATCTTTTCCTTCGTATCCGGAATCAGCATGTCGTCCTTGCCGAACGAAATGCCGGCCTTGAACGCGTGATGGAAACCGAGCGCCATGATCCGGTCGCAGAAGATCACCGTCTCCTTCTGACCGCAGTTGCGGTAGACCGCATCGATCATGCCGGAGATGTTCTTCTTCGTCAGAAGCTGGTTGACGAGCGCAAACTTTACGCCCGGCTTGCGCGGCAGATTTTCGGCCAGCAGCAGTCGGCCCGGGGTCGTCTCATGGACCTCGGTGACCTCTTCGCCCTCTTCGTTCACGACTTTGACGCGGCCCTTGACCTTGGCGTGCAGCGTCACGGCCTTGGCTTCGAGTGCGTGCTGAACTTCCGAGATCGAGCCAAAGACCATGCCTTCGCCCGGCTCGTTGTCGCGCATCATCGACAGGTAATAGAGACCCAACACGATGTCCTGCGACGGCACGATGATCGGCTGGCCGTTCGCGGGATGCAAAATGTTGTTCGTCGACATCATGAGCACGCGCGCTTCCAGCTGCGCTTCGAGCGACAGCGGAACGTGCACGGCCATCTGGTCGCCGTCGAAGTCGGCGTTGAACGCCGCGCAGACGAGCGGATGCAGCTGGATCGCCTTGCCTTCGATGAGTTGCGGTTCAAACGCCTGGATGCCGAGGCGGTGCAGCGTCGGCGCGCGGTTGAGCAGCACGGGATGCTCGCGGATGACCTCCTCGAGCACGTCCCAGACTTCCGGCTTTTCCTTCTCGACGAGCTTCTTCGCCTGCTTCACCGTCGCCGCCTGGCCGAGCGTCTGCAGCCGCGCATAAATGAACGGCTTGAACAGCTCGAGCGCCATCTTCTTCGGCAGGCCGCACTGGTGCA
>CADECN010000303.1 GCA_902825785.1 uncultured Hyphomicrobium sp.
TCAAGCCGGCGCTAGCTAACAACGACGACGAGGCCAAGGAAGAGACGCGGACGGTCGTGGCTTGGGTTCTCGATCAGTGTCTCAAGATGCTGCACCCGTTCATGCCATTCATTACCGAAGAGCTTTGGACGCACATGGTCGAGCATGGGGTGGCGCGCAACACGCTGCTGTGCCACAGCCAGTGGCCGCAACTCGAAGGCTACTACGACGAGAAGGCGGCGGCTGAAATCAACTGGATCGTGCGGCTCGTGTCGGAGATCCGGTCCGTGCGTACCGAGATGAGTGTGCCAGCGAGCGCGAAAATCCCGCTCGTGATTGTCGGAGCGGATGCGCAACTCAAGGCGCGGGCGCGCCATCACGACGAGACGATCAAACGATTGGCGCGTCTCGACACGATCGATTTCGCGGCGGCTCCGCCGAAGGGCGCGGCGTTGATCGTCGCGGGCGAGACGACGGCGGCGCTGCCGCTCGGTGGCATCATCGACATGGCGGCGGAGCGCAAACGTCTCGCGAAAGAGATCGACTCCGCCAAGAGTGATCTTGCCAAAATGGATGCGAAGCTCTCCAACCCGCAGTTCATGGAGCGGGCGAAGGAAGAGGCAATCGAGGAAGCCAAAGAGCGCAAGAGCGTGCTGGAGGCCGAAATCAAGCGCTTTTCGGCGGCGCTCACGCGCTTGGCCGATGCGTGATCGGGGGAACCGAGCAGATCCGTCGCGTCGTTAGTCGATCCGCCGGATGTTCGCGGTCTTGCCGCTCGATTCCAGTTCCGCCCAGTATGTCTCGGCCTGGGCCGCCGGCACCTTGATGGTGCGGACGAGGCCGTCACCGTAGTCGCCCTTGAAGGAAACGAAGCCGGAGGTCGCAGGCGACTTTTTCGGCGCGGCGGACGTTAGCTTCGCGGGTGTGGCGGCTGCCGCCGGCGTGACGAGATACATGCCAAACCGGCCAATCCCTGCTTTGGGTGTGGCGGCTGGCTCGACCGATTCCACAGGCATCTCGCTCGCGGTGGTCAGCATCTTGATGCGCAACTCGGTCAACTTCCAGCCTGTCGACGTCAACTCGAGCTTGCCCAGAAACATGCGGGTGTCGTCGTACTTGTCGAGCATGTCGACTTCGAACGTCGCAAGCGATGTGAACTCGGCGCGCTTCACGCGTGCCCAAGTGCGCTTGATGCGTTCAAGCAGCGGAGGCTTGTTGGCATCTTCGTCGAAGCCGGAAACGTAGGTGCGGTAGGCTTTGCGTATCTGAAAGAGTTGGGTCAGGCCTTCCGGCGTCAAGTAACTGTCGACGGCGCTGTCGACCGCGCCCTGTCCCCAGTAGGCCTTGAAGCGTTGCCAAAGTGTCGGCTTGCTAAAGGCGGCGAGTGTGGGATCGGGCAGATCGAGCGCGATGCGGCTCAGCGTCGGTTTCAGGGTCGTGCGATAGCGCGAGCGAGATAGGCCGAGTTGCCGTTGCGAACGGCCTCGCGGATCGACCAGGCGGTGACGAAGGGCGCGCTGACGTAGGCGATAAACGCCACCATCAAGAGCGCGGCTTTCATGAGCAGGTTCTTCATGCTCACAATCTACTCCTATGCGGGGAAGGCGTCGGCGGAGCAATCCAGGCATCAGATTGGAACCGCACAATCTTGGCCACGATCAGGCCCGGTACGCCATCCCTGCGCTGAAAGCAGCCGCAGGGCGCGAAACAGTTTCCAGGATGAGCGGAACTTTGCGGCATTAGTTTGCCGGCGCGTCGCGTTCCGGCTTCTCAGGCGTGATCGTGCGGCTGCAGATCGACTTCAATTCCTGCCATGACTGGGCATCTAGGGCCGGGGTCGCGGGATAGGTGGGTTGGGCCTTTACGATGGCGGCGCGTTCGGCGGTCGGCGGGTGCGTGCGCAGGATCGAGATCGGCCGCAGTGTCTTCGATAGGTCGCCGGATTCGCCCTCGACCTCCTCGATGCGCTTGAAGAAGTCCGCCAAACCTTGTGGAGCGACGCCGGCCCCTTTCAACACTTGCAGGCCGACGGCATCGGCCTCGCGCTCGGCCGCGCGTGTGTAGCCGAGCTGAGCGAGCATCAGTCCCAGGTTTGCGAGCGCGCCGCTCGAGCCGCCCATCATCAGTTCGACGGCGGCGGCAAGGCCGATGGCGCGGATGATGCCGGTCTCGGGATGAAGTTTGATACCGTGGCCCATTTCGTGTGCGAGCACCCCGGCGACTTCGTCGGGGCTTTGGGCTTTCTCGATGAGGCCGCGGGTGAGAACGATCTGGCCACCGGGTACCGCAAAGGCATTCATCAGCGACCAGTCGTAGACGGTGACGGCAAACGGCTTTTCCATGCCGGCGCCGCGCGCGAGCCGCTCGGACATCTTTTCGAGGGCGGCGATGCCGTTGGCATCAGCGCACTGCTTGTAGCCCTCGGTCATGGAGGCGCGGGCTTCGTCACCAAGGCGCTGACGCCAGCTCTCCGGCAGGAAACCCGCGATGGTCTGAGCCGGGCTCCAGCCGGACGCGTAGAGCGCGGCGATGGCGCTGAACAGAATTGCGACGAAGATGAGCCATGGCCGCGCGGTGCGCCAGCGTTCGGCCCGTTCTGTCAGCTGAGGTGCGTAGGCCGCAAGCGCCGCCACGAAGTCCGGGCCGGGCACGAACACGGTCGCACCCGGATCGGACCTTGACGACAGCAGAACGTCAATGGTGTTGCGGCGGACAGGTTCACCTGCGCGCAGCGTATCATAGCGCCAGACACGACGTGCGCCGCCGCCCTTGGGTGAAATCTCGAGACCCTGCAGTGCGAGCCGAACGGTTGCGTCGCTCGCGCTTTTGCCATCGCGCAGGCGTGCGTAGTGGGTGGCCGAGCCGGCCGCCGGCGTTGTGCTAGAAGGCATCGACGTCGAACACCTGTGCCAGTCCCTCGCCGCGAGCCGGCGCTTTCGATGCGCTTTGGGCAATCCTCGCCAGATCGAGGGCGCCGGCGAGCTTGGGATTGGAGGTCCGATAACGC
>CADECN010000304.1 GCA_902825785.1 uncultured Hyphomicrobium sp.
CGCATTGTCTTTGCCAAGGACCGCGAGGACCTCGTCGCCGCCACCCGCGCGCTTGATCGCGTCCTGCTGTGGAACTTCTACCTCGTGCCGCAGTGGTATCTGCCCTCCGACCGCGTCGCGTCGTGGGACATTTTCGGCCGGCCCGGAATCGAGCCGTCGCAAGCGCCGGCCCGCGTCGAGCAGGTCTGGTGGATCGATCCGGAGAAGTTGAAAGCCGTCGCGGCGGCGCGCAAGCAATGATTTCGAGGGCCGCATGGCACGGGAGCCCATCATGACGCACCGCCGGCCCAAGCTCGCGATCATCCTCGCCCTGTTTGCCGTCTGTTGGGCAAACACAGCGTCCGCCGAGCCGCGCCATGGCCTGTCGATCTTTGGCGATCTCAAATATCCGGCCGAATTCACCCATTTCGACTATGCCAATCCCGATGCGCCCAAGGGCGGGCGCTTGTCGCTCATCGGTTCGGGCGGCGTGACGACTTTCGATAGCTTCAACAATTACATTATCAAGGGCGACGCCGCACAGGGACTGGAACTGCTGTTCGACAGCCTGATGACGCGCGCCCAGGACGAGCCCGACGCGGTTTACGGCTTGATCGCAAAATCAGCCGACTTGGCGAGCGACGGCATGTCCGTGACGTTCAAATTGCACCCTGAAGCCAAGTTCGCGGACGGCAGCAAGGTGACGGCGCACGACGTCGCCAATTCACTGAAGTTGCTCAAGGAGCAGGGCAAGCCGGTCTATCGGCTCTCGCTTGCGCACGTGACCGAAGCACAGGTGATCGACGACGAGACCGTGAAGTACGTCTTCACCGGCGATCTTGTGCGCGACCTGCCGACCCTGGTTGCGCAGCTCCCCGTCTTCTCGAAAGCGTATTACGACGCAAACCAATTCGACCAAACCTCGCTCAAGCCGCCGCTCGGCTCGGGTCCCTACGCGATATCGGATCATCGCCCCGGCTCGCAGGTGACCTATAAGCGCCGCGACGACTACTGGGCGAAGGATCTGCCGGTAAACCGCGGCCGCTTCAATTTCGATCAAATTCGCTACGAGTATTTCCGCGACCGAACGATCGGACTTGAGAACCTCAAAGCGGGCGCCTTCGACTTCCGAGAGGAGTTCACGTCCGTCAACTGGGCGACGAGCTACGACATCCCGGCCGTGCGCGATGGCCGCCTGATCCGCGAAACGCTACCCGACGGTAGCCCTTCGGGTGCGCAAGGTTTCTTCATGAACTTGCGGCGCGACAAGTTCAAAGATATCCGCGTCCGCGAAGCGCTCGGCCTCGCCTTCGATTTCGAGTGGTCGAACAACAAGCTCTTCTACAATCTGTACACCCGCACCACGAGCTACTTCGAGAACTCGGACATGAAGGCCGAGGGCAAACCCAGCGCGGAAGAACTCGCGCTGCTCGAACCCTTCCGCGACAAGCTCGTGCCAGCGGTTTTCGATAACGCTTTCATCCCGCCCAAGACCGACGGCAGCGGCAACAACCGCGAGAACCTGAAGAAGGCGCACGACCTGCTGACGGCGGCCGGCTGGAACAAAGCCGAAAAAGTCGAAATCCTGCTGTTCGAGGACGGCTTCGTCCGGATCATCGATCCTTACGTTTCAAACCTGCGCCGCATCGGCATCGACGCGTCGATCCGCATGGTCGATCCGGCCCAGTACGAGCAGCGCATGAAGTCGTTCGATTTCGACATCGCGATCCAGCGCTATTCCATGCAGCTGACGCCGGGCATCGAGCTCAGAAACTTCTGGAGCTCGGAAGCCGCCAAAGCGGACGGATCATTCAATCTCGCCGGCATTTCCGATCCGGTCGTCGATGCGCTCATCGACAAGGCCATCGCCGCCAAGTCGCGCACCGAGCTTGTGACGGCGTCGCGTTCCATCGACCGCGTCCTGCGCGCCTCGCATTATTGGATACCGCAGTGGTACAAGGCGAGCCACACCATCGCCTACTGGAACAAGTTTTCCCGCCCGGCCATCAAGCCGCCGTACGATCCCGGCGTGATCGACACGTGGTGGTATGACGAGGCGAAGGCGAGCGCCCTGGCATCCGGAAAACCGCTGGCCGCCGACGCCGCGAAGGACAAAGCTAACCCCTGATGGCCAACTATCTGCTGAAACGATTGTTGCTCGTGATCCCGACCTTGTTCGGGATCATGCTCTTCTCGTTCGTGATCATTCAGTTCGCTCCCGGCGGCCCGGTCGAGCAGATGATCTCGCAGCTGATGGGCCACTCATCCTCGATCTCGTCGCGCATTGGTGGAGGCGGCGGCGACACGCTTGGCGGCGGAGGCGGCGCTCAACTCGGCGGCGCGGCGGACGCGGTCACATCCAAATACCGCGGCGCCCAGGGGCTCGACCCCGAATTCATCAAGAGCCTGGAAAAGCAGTTCGGCTTCGACAAGCCGGCGCACGAACGCTTCTTCATGATGCTGAAGAACTACCTGACGTTCGACTTCGGCAAGAGCTACTTCCGCGATGTCTCCGTGCTGCAGCTCATCAAGGAGAAGCTGCCGGTCTCGATCTCGCTCGGACTCTGGATGACGCTGCTCACGTACTTGATCTCGATCCCGCTCGGCATTCGCAAGGCAGTGCGTGACGGCGAACCCTTCGACACCTGGACGAGTGCCGTCCTCGTCGTTGGCTATGCCATTCCGGGCTTCCTCTTCGCCGTGTTGTTGCTGATCCTGTTCGCCGGCTCGTCCTTCTTCCAGTGGTTCCCCTCACGCGGCCTGTTCTCGGACAACTGGAACGACCTATCTTTCTTCGGCAAGATCATCGACTACATGTGGCACCTGACGCTGCCCATCATCGCCATGGCCATCGGCTCGTTTACGGCCATGACCTTCCTGACCAAGAACTCGTTCCTCGCCGACATTCGTAAGAAATATGTCTTAGCCCTGCGCGCCCACGGGCTGACCGATCACCAGGTGCTTTACGAACACGTTCTAGGCACCCCAATGCTGCTCT
>CADECN010000305.1 GCA_902825785.1 uncultured Hyphomicrobium sp.
CGAGTTCGGTCTCGGAACGTCGCTGATGCAAGCCCAGCGCTACGGCTTCACGCAGATGATCAACAACGCGATCCTGACGAACTCTTCCTACAAGCTCCGCTTCGCTCAGGATCTCACGTTATATCTCGGTGAAATCGGCATCGACATCGAAGGCGGCATCGACAAGGACGCCGGCAAGCGCAACTGGCTCGAGAATCCGATCTGGCAGGGTACGCGCCGCGCCATCGAGGAAATCATGGGCTCGCCCGACTACCTCGAGCAGTATGTCGCCACCAATATCGTCTTCGAACCGTTGGTCGGCGAACTCTTCCGTAGCGGCTTCATCCTGCAAACAGCCGCGGCCCACAACGACTTCATCACACCAAGCGTCGTCGCGCCGGCCGAAGGCGACTACGAGCGCAACCTCGCCAACTGCGTGGAGCTCGTTCACACCCTGCTCAACGACTCGGAATACGCGCTTCACAACAAGATCATCATCAGCGAGTGGGTCGAAAAGCACGGCAAGCTCTGCCTGGAAGCAGCCGCGCAACTCCAGCCCATCTGGTCGCAGCCGCGCGTCAAGATCGCGTCCTTTACGGATGCCCAGCAGCAAGCCGTGAACCGGCTGAAGAACATCTGCACGCAGACGGGGCTTACGCTGCCCTCGTTCATCAGCTGATGAGAGCCGTCACGGTCCTAGAAACAAATTCCGTAGAGGAACCCGATTATGAGTGACCACAACGCCAACATTTTCAAGTCGATGAAGGAGATCAAGTTCGAAGACACGATCTCGCATCAGTGCGGCGTCACGATGAATGACAGCGTCGAGGCGCGCGCCATCGCAGAAGTCATGGCCGACAAGCCCAACATCAAGGTCACCTACCTGCCGGCCATGATCCGCATCGACGGCGAGGGCAAGATCGAATTCAAGATGAGCGAAATCAGCGAAGCTCTCGGTCGTCCCATGACACCGCACCTCTTCGAGATTTCCACGTCCACCCATTACGGCCGCATGGTGATGATCGACGAAGAGAACGTCGTGCTCTTCGGAAACATGGACGACGCAATGAAATACATCTGAGACCGTCGCGCCTGAGCCGGAGAAAAGCACAAAAGAAAAAGGCGCCAACAACGTCTCGCGGCAGCCCAACCGAAACGGGAGAGAACGAAAATGTACAAGACAAAGTCTGGCGAAGAGATCTTCGTCATCGATGGCCATACGCACTTCTGGGACGGCAGCCCAGCCAACCAGAAGAACATCCACGGCAAACAGTTCATCGACTGCTTCTTCAACTACCACAGCGGCCTGAGCCCGAAGGAAGAGGTGTGGCCGAAAGAGAAGTTCGAAAAGTACGACGCCGCCACCATGCACGACGACCTGTTCGTCAAGGGCTACGTCGACATGGCAATCCTGCAGCCGACCTACCTCACGGACTTCTACGTCAACGGCTTCAACACCACCGAGCAGAACTACGCGCTGAAGAAAGAGCACCCGGACCGCTACATCTTGAACGGCGGCTTCGACCCGCGTGACGGCACCAAGGGCCTTGAGGCTCTGCACCAGCTCAAAGAGAAGTACGACATCAAAGGCGTCAAACTTTACACCGCCGAATGGAGGGGCGAGTCCAAGGGCTACAAGCTGACCGACAAGGAAAGCTATCGCTACCTCGAATGGTGCGACAAGCTCGGCATCAAGAACATCCACGTCCACAAGGGACCGACGATTATCCCGCTCAACCGCGACGCCTTCGATGTCGCCGACATCGATGACGTAGCGACCTCGTTCCAGAATCTGAACTTCATCGTCGAGCACTGCGGCCTGCCGCGCCTCGACGACTTCTGCTGGATCGCCACGCAGGAAACAAACGTCTACGGCGGTCTCGCGGTCGCCATTCCCTTCATCCATAGCCGCCCGGGCTACTTCGCCCACGTCATTTCCGAACTGCTGTTCTGGCTTGGCCCGGAAAAGCTGCTGTTCGGCAGCGACTACGGCATCTGGACGCCGAAGTGGATCATCGACAAGTTCATGGCTTTCGAACTGCCGAAGGACGTGGCTGCCGAGACCGGCGTCACGCTCGATCTTGAGGCGAAGAAGAAGATCCTCGGCCTCAACGCGGCCCGCCTCTACGGCATCGACGTCGCCGCTCAAAAGGCGAAGTTCGACGCGCACAAGCCCAAAGAGAAAGCCCTTGCCGGAGGGTGGTTCCGATGAACGACTGGGCCGTCTTCGGCACGCGTACCGACAACCGCGAGACAGATGTCTGGCGCAAACTCGGGCGCGTGACAGACCCCGAGCTCGACGAATCCGTTACGGATATGGGCTTCGTGACGGACGTCGAGCTCGGCGAGGACGGCTCAGTTGCCATCGCCTTCCGGCTGCCCACGTACTGGTGCTCGCCGAACTTCGCCTACATGATGGGCGAAGATATGCGCACCGCGGTGCTCGAGCTCGAATGGGTTCGCAGCGCCTCCGTGACGCTCGGCGAGCACATGTACGTCGACGCCATCAACGCCGGCGTCAACAGTGGACGGCGCTTCAGTGAAGCCATGGGTGCGGAAGCGACCGGCGACCTGGACGAACTGCGCCGCACGTTCGAACTCAAGGCCTTCCAATGGAGACAGGAAGTTCTGCTTTCGCATTTGCTGAAGGCGGGACAGACGCCCGAAGCGCTCGTCGCGCTCACCGTCGGCGGCCTTTACGGCTGGGAAACGACGATCGACACGCACCGTCTCGTCTCCCGCTATCTCGACCGGCGCCATGTGCCGGCTTCATTCAACGACGCCTCTCTCGCGTTCATTGACGCCGACGGCAAGCCGCTGCGGCCCGAAACGCTCAATGACTACCTGCGCTCCATTCGCCGCATTCGCACGAATGCCGAGTTTAACGGCGCGCTGTGCCGAGGCTTGCTCGCGGAGCGGTACAACTTCGACCCGCTCGCACCTGCGCCCGCAACGTCTGGATCCTGCCGGACATCGGTCTGAAGAGACGAATA
>CADECN010000306.1 GCA_902825785.1 uncultured Hyphomicrobium sp.
AGGGGCAACCTTATTGACTGTTTCGGCAGTGGGCGGTGCCGTCATCGACGCCGCTGCGCAGATGTTGGGCGCACCAACAGATTTTCCAGGATTTTGGGGTGCGATGAACATGTTCTTCATCTGGACTTGTATAAGTGCGGCCACAGTTGTGGCCGGCTTCTGCACCGCTTGGCTGGTGAAGCGGCTTTTCTCATAGATTAAGGCCCGCTCCGGCTCATCCGCTTCAAATGCGCAGCCGCCGCGACGCGTCAGCGTCGAAACCTGAACAACTTGCGGCTCAAACATTCCCGCTAGGCCGTTCGCTCAGCCGACGGCGGGTGCGGCTTTGGCGGCCTTCGCCGCGCGTGCCGGTCATAAAGCGCGTGCACCGGATATGCCCGGTGAGAGCTATGACTTGGACTAGCGCAGGTTCAGAAGCACAGCCAGGCACCTAAGCAGGTCGCGGGCGTCCCACCCTTGCAGGCCGTCTGCGAGGAAAGACACTCGATCATCGCCGAGCCCGTTTTGCAGTCGGTTTTCACTGGCCCCTTCCCGATGAGACCGCGCCCGGCGAGCGTGTTTTTCAGTGCGTTTGTGGAGAACAGCACGGCCGAATCGTGGGTGAAGTTTTGGCCGGAGGCTGTGATCCTCGTACACTCGGCCGCCTGGGTCGTCGCCGAAAGTGCGCACATCATAACCGCGGCCACGAAGCCTGATTTGAAGACCTGCATTGCAACCCCCCGTGAATTAAGACGTAGTTTAAAGCCGCTCGGAGGCTAGTCGAGTGCCTGGCGCTTGCCAAGGGAAGGACTAATGCCAGTACAGATACATCTTCGTAATGCGGTCGATCGCGCTGCGCAGATAGGACATGGCCGTCCATGCGTGTCCGCTAGAGTCATGAGCCGCAAATGCGTGGCCGCCGAGACACGTCGGCGTCGGAATCGCAAGCGACCTGCTGCTCCGACACTTATGACGACGCGTGCTGGGGTGCTCGTTATCAACCCGCCACACGCGTTGGCTGCGCCGCCTTCGCCGCGACGTGCCGCGCGTGGAGCGCGTGCGCCAGCAAACCTAACCCGGGCTCACGACGCCGAACGCTAGGCGGTTCGTTGAACGCGGTCCGCCTTTTGATACAGTTCCACCATGGCAAAGCTCGTATTTGGAATGAACATATCGCTGGACGGCTACGTCGACCACGACCACGACGCGTTCGCGCCCGATCCGGTGATGTTCAGGTATTTTATCGAGCAGACGCGCAACGCCGCCGGCAGCATCTACGGGCGCGGCCTCTACGAGGTGATGCGCTATTGGGATGGTGACAATTGGGACCAGGACGATCCGGCGATGGGCGGCGATCTGCGCGCGTTCGCGCAAGCCTGGCGGGCCATGCCGAAATGGGTGGCGTCGCGTTCGCTGACATCACTGGGGCCGAACGCGACGTTGATCGGCGATGATGTCGAGGCGGCGGTGCGCCAGCTGAAGACCGATGTCGACGGCGAGATCCAGGTCGGCGGACCAAAGCTCGCCGCGAGCCTGACCAGGTTCGGGCTGATCGATGAGTACCGGCTGTTCCTTCATCCCGTCGTGCTTGGTCGCGGCAGGCCATTCTTCGTAGCGCCGCAACCAAGGCTCCGACTCGTGGCCAGCGATCGCATTGGCGAGAGCGTGATCAGGCTAACGTACGTTCCTGGCTGATCGGGAAGGTGGTTCCACCAGCGGCACGAACCGTTCGCTCAGCCGGCGACGGGCGCGGCCTGAGCCGCCTTGGCTGCGACGTGGCGCTTGTAGAGCGTGTGCACCAGCACTGCGCCTGCCAGGATCACGAAGCCGAACGGTAGAATGGCTGCCGCTATGTAGACGAGTTTTGAGGTTGTCATTGGCCCCTCCTTTCAGAGGCCTGAATGCGATCTGCGGCAGAAGGTAACAGATGCGAATTAGGGGCGGGCTCGATGGTGCAGAGCAAATCGGTGCAATTGCGCGTGCAGCAATTTGCCGTTCGATAACGCGCCCGCCGCAGGTGTGAACTGGCGGTAACCGCCGAGCTAAAAAGCCCTTAGCGCGTGTCGCGGCCCGATATCAAACCCGTCTCAAACCCGCATCAAAGCAGCGTCACATCGAGCGGCATGCCGCCTTTTGGGTGCAACGTGATGCGGCTCAAGGGTTCGGGCGCGTGGCGCCCATCCCAAGAAAATTGCGCTTTCTGGAGCAGGGTCGCGAGAACCGCCGTCGCCTCGATCATCGCGAACGAGGCGCCGATGCACACGCGCGGGCCGACCCCGAACGGCATGAACTGCATGCGGTGATAGGCGGCTTCACGTTCCGGTAAGAACCGGTCGGGATCGAAGCGGTCGGCGTCCGCCCAGCGGCTGCGGTGACGATGGATCACGAATACCGGAATGACGATCAGCGCCGGATGCGGCAGCGAAACGCCGCCGAGCGTCGCCGCGTCGCGGTTCACGCGCGTCATGGCGGGAACCGGCGGATAGAGCCGCATAGACTCTTTCAGCACCCGCTGCGTGACGTTGAGTTTTGCGATGTGCTCCGCCGTGACCGGCCCGCCGCCTGTCACCGCCATCACTTCGGCGCGAACACGGTCCTGCCAATCGGGCGCCCGCGCCAGCAGATAGAGCGTCCACGTCAGCGCCTTGGCGGTCGTCTCGTGACCCGCCAGCAGGAAGGTCGCCAGATTGTCGATGATCTGTTCATCCGTCATCGCCGCGCCGGTATCGGGATTGCGCGTCGCCATCATGCGCGCGACGAGGTCATCGCCGTCGAGGCCCTGCGCGCGCCGTTTGTCGAGCAGCCGTTGCACGACCTCGCGCCCCTCGGCCGCGGCCTTTTTCATTTTGGTGCGGCCCGGATGCCAGACGTGTTCGGGCAGCAGCAGGAGGGCCGCCGCCACCGCCCACATGATGGATTTGAGATAGGCGTGCCCTGTACGCTTGATCTCGCTGCCTTCGCTCTCGTCGATGCCG
>CADECN010000307.1 GCA_902825785.1 uncultured Hyphomicrobium sp.
AGCGATCCAGCCGATAGGCGCGTGCAACGGGGTGAGACTCGTCGCGGGCGATCAGATGCGCGAAGCAGTCGCCTGACGCAGGCGTCGCCTTGAAGCCGCCATAGCACCAGCCGCCGTTAAAGTAGAGACCAGTAATCGGCGTGCGATCGATGAACGGACTGCCGTCCATCGACATGTCCATAATGCCACCCCATTGCCGCAATAGCCGAACGCGGCCGATGCGCGGCATAAGGGCCATGGCGCCTTCGCACACATCCTCCACCACCGGCAGATTGCCGCGTTGTGCGTAGCTGTTGTAGCCGTCGAGGTCGCCGCCGAACACCAACCCGCCCTTGTCTGACTGGCTGATGTAGAAGTGTCCGGCTCCGAAGGTCACGACGCCGTCGATGAACGGCTTGATCGATTCAGTCACGAAGGCTTGAAGCACGTGGCTTTCGATCGGCAGCTTGAGACCCGCCATCGCGGCGACGCGCGAAGAATTGCCCGCAACCGCCAACGCAACCTTTTTGGCGCGGATTGGACCGCGCGAGGTCTCGATGCCGACGATGCGATTGTCCGCTATCTGGATCGCCTTGACCTCGCAGTTCTGGATGATGTCGACTCCGCGTTGATCGGCGGCACGCGCGTAGCCCCACGCGACCGCATCGTGACGCACCGTGCCGCCGCGACGCTGCAGCAGGCCGCCATGCACGGGAAAGCGCGCGTTATCGAAATTCAGGAACGGAACGAGCTTGCGCACGTCCTGACGATCGAGCAGCTCTGCATCGACGCCGCGCAGACGCATCGCGTTGCCGCGGCGCGCGAAGGCATCGCGCTGAGCGTCTGAATGACAAAGGTTCAGAACGCCGCGCTGGCTGACCATCGCGTTGTAATTGATGTCCTGCTCCAGGCCTTCCCAGAGCTTGAGCGCGTGCTCATAGAACGGGATGTTTCCGGGCAGCAGGTAGTTGGAGCGTACGATCGTCGTGTTACGGCCGACGTTGCCGCCACCGATCCAACCCTTTTCGACGACGGCTACGCGGCCGACGTTGAAATTCCTGGCGAGATAGTAAGCCGTCGCGAGGCCGTGTCCACCGCCGCCGACAATGATGACATCGTATTCCGCCTTCGGCTCGGCGTCCCGCCAAGCGGGGCCCCAGCCCGTATGTCCTCGCAACGATTCTTTGAGGACGGTGAAGATCGAATAGCGCTCAGTCGTCATTTCGGCATTCCTGCAAGGCGTCGACGATCGACAATAGTCTTCGAGCAATTGTAGTCGCTATAAGTCCAATTTATACTGTCGGGATGACCGAACCCGTCGACGCCCTTCCCTTCGATCTTCGTTCGCTAGAGATCTTTCTCGCCGTCTGCAAGTCGGGGACGATGGCGGGCGCCGCCCGCGACCTCCGGATGACGCAGCCGGCCGTGTCTTTGTCGATCGCGGAACTCGAGAGAAAGACCGGTACCAACCTTTTCGACCGGACCGTCCGGCCGTTAGCCCTGACCCCGGCAGGCGGGCTGATGCGCCAACGCGCCGGTGCGTTGATAGCTGACGCGCGACAGATCGGGCCACTGTTGCGCGAGACGAGAAAGGGCCGCCTGCCGCTGATCAGAGCGGGCTTGGTCGACAGCCTCAATCGCGCCCTGGCGGCTCCGATCGCCCGCTTCCTGGCCTCGCGAGCCGACGAAGTCGCGGTGCTCTCCGGCCTGACGGCCATGCACGCCAGTGAGCTTCTCACGCGGCGTCTGGATCTGTTCCTCGGCGTCGATGACTTGGAGGATTTGCCCGGCCTTGAGAGATGGGAGCTCGTGCGAGAGCCCTACGTGCTGGCGTTGCCGCGCGGCTCGTCGACCGTGCGCACCATTCTCGATTTGAAGAAGCTTGCAAAAGCAAAGCCTCTGATCCGCTTCACGGCCCGGTCGCAGACTGGTCTTGAAATCGAAAGGCATTTGCGGCGTCTCCAAATCGACGCGCCGCGCAGCCTCGAGTTCGATACGCCGTACGCGGTCGCAGCCATGGTCGCGTCGGGAGAAGGGTTCGCCATCACCACGCCGCTCTGCCTCGCCGAAGCGTTGATTTCGGCGCGCGCCGTCGAGGTGACACGTCTCCCAGGGCCAAAAATTTCACGCAAGCTGACGATCGTCGCGCGCCAGAGGGAGCTCGGTCAAATACCGCGCGAGCTGACCGAGGCGTGCCGAAAGGCGCTACGGGGGCTAGGGCTAGCAGAACTGCAATTCGACGCGTGATCCGCGTTTGGCGCGCTGATGAGCCTACGCGTTCTGCTTTTGCCAAAGCGCGTAGCGCATGCGCGCAAATTTGTACGCATCCGGAATTGACAAGGCCCATACGAACAAACCACCGGCGGCGCGACCGATGAAGGAATGTTCTGGCGTGGTCGTGTGCCAGGAAATGATCGCAAGCAGAAGCGAGAAGAATGCAAAGCCTAGCCCACGATAGGGTTGTCCGATCATGACGTGTCCGCCTCCCGGCAACAGGGCGGCAACGGCTAGCACTAGGTAGGGATTCACTGGCTTCCGACCCACGGCGCTCATGCGGCAATTACCTGATCGACGGACGAAGCCGTGGCGCTGACTTCATCGAGGCGAGAAAGAAGGTATCTAAGCGAGTCGGCGGAGACATGCGCATCATCGAACATGCATTGCCTCAGTAGCAGGTGCTCGCCACGTCGCCCCTCCGCGGCCTGCCAGACGATGCGGAGACCTTTTCGTGTCACCGCCACCTCTTTGACCTTTGGGTCTGCGAGCACGCCGGCGACGACGCCGCGCAGCACACCGTCGTCGGAGACCTGGGCCAGCCCCTGCTCGGCGACGATGTCGGCGGCGGCGCGGCCGGCGCCGTCCATCTGCTCGAACACCGCCTTGGCGACGGTGTTGCTCAGGGTGCCGGCGTCGACCAGGCGAATGAGATCGCCGAGCGCCGCGGGCGTCACGCCGACCTCGGCGAT